>CAIUDO010000106.1 GCA_903897935.1 uncultured Pseudomonadota bacterium | reverse complement strand
GACGGTGCAGCAGTACCTGCGCGCGAGCCCGAAGGGGTACACGCACCTGTACGACGCCGTCGAATATGGCTCCGGAGACCTGCTCAAAGAGCCTGCGGTCGCCCAATGGCTGGCGGTCAACGTCGGCGAGCCGACGCTCGTGGTGCTCACCGACGGCTTCAACAACGAAGCGCCCGACGACTTGTGCCGCACGAACGCCCCGCGGCTCGCCGAGACGCTGCACCGGGTCGCCGAGGCCCGCCTGGGCGCGATCGAGCTGCGACCCACCATCTACACGGTCGGCCTCGGCAACCCGCTCCACCCCAGGTTCAAGGTGCCGGCCGGCCTCGATCCGACGCCGACCCAGCTCTGCGGCAAGTTCTCGCCGCGGCGCATCAACGGCGACCTCGAGAAGGAGGCGATCGACAACGCGTCGCTCGCGTGGATCGCGACGGTGGGCGGGGGCATCTCGTACGTCGAGCGGGCGGCGAGCGGCGTCGCGAAGGTGTTCGAGAAGGCCGCCGCCGAGCGGTACAAATGGTACGAGATCCGCTACCGGGTGCAGTGGTTCCACACCCGACGCAGCTTCGCGACCACGGTGTTCCTGAACAATTACGCGCGCGCCGACAGCAGCATCACGATCTTGCCGGGCCCGTGGATGGACGCGCCGACGGGCACCCGGGTGGCGGGGGAGCCGTGGTCGCGCCCGACGCCGCTCGTGCGCGCCGCCGCGCTGGTGTTGCCCATCCTTGGCCTGCTCGTCTCCATCGGGTTCGTCACCCCGGCGCTGTTCAACGCGCGGCGGGCGCTGCTTCGCGGTCCCCGGAAGCGGAAATGAGGAAGTTCGCTCAATATCAGGTCGTCGAGCGCATCGGGCAGGACCACCTCGGGTTTCGGTGGAAGGCGCGCGGCGCCGTCCCGCGGGCGCACGCCGCCCCCGAGGTGTGCGACGTGGAGCTGCGAACGTACGCGGCCCACGTCGACGAGTCGCGCGCCATCGGGGTCCGGGCCGACCTCGAGCGCCGCGCCCGCGTCCGGTCGCCGTGCTTGCCCGAGGTGTGGGAGGTGCTCGACGGCGGGGTGGTGTTCGCGCCGGTCGAGGGGGCGACGTTCGGTCAGGTGCTGGCGGCGTGCCAGCTTCGCCGGGAGAACATCTTCACCGACGCCGCGCTCGAGGCGTGGGCCGAGCTGGTGGACCTGCTGCACGCGGGCTTCGCGACGCCCGGGGCATCGGGCGAGCCGATGTGCTTGTTGCACCGCGCGCTCTCCCTCGACTCGCTGGTGCTGGTTCCCGACGGCACCCTCCGCGTCGTGGACTACGCAATGTGGCGCTCGTTACCGAACGGCTGGATGGACGAGGAATTTCGTCGGGGTCGCCCGCCGCGGGTGGCGCCGGAGGTCCTGTTGGGCCGCGAGGTCGAGCACCGGGCCGACTTGTTCGCGTCGGCGCTGATCGCAGCCGAGCTCATCCTGGGCCGTCCGGTGTACTCGGGCGACGACGCCCGGCGGGCCGTAGAAGAAGGCGACGTCGCCAGCGCGCTGCGTGAGCTCGAGCGGGTAGTGCCGGCAGTGGCTCCGGTGTTCGCCCGCGCGCTGCGCCGCGACCCGCGCGCGCGGTACGCGGCCGGCTCCGAGCTGGCCAGTGATCTACGGCGCCACCTCCCGCGGGCGCGCGGCGCGCGGCTTGCGGAGTTCGCGGGATGGTTCTACGAGAACCTACAGCCGTCCGCCGCCGCGCCCGTGCGCCCCGCGCCCAGGAACGAACCGAAGGAGCCCGAGCCGCCGATGTCGAGCCAACGTCCGCCGCCCCGCCCGGGCGCCGATCCCCCGTCGCCCGTACGCCCCGCGGCTGCTCCTCCGCGTCCGGGCGTCGCCGAGCCACGTCCGGTCGCCGCCGGGCCGCCCCGTCCG
>CAIUDO010000105.1 GCA_903897935.1 uncultured Pseudomonadota bacterium | reverse complement strand
CTCGCGGCCGCGGGCTGGCGCGTGTGGGTGACGAGCGGGTCCGCGCCGTCCTTGCCGCCCCCCGACGACCCGGAGTGGGAGGGCGTCGTCCCGCGGTAGCTGTTTCCGATCGGAAACACTGCGCCGCGCCGCGGAGCACTTCGAGCCGGGCGTCGCGCCGAGCACCAGCGCCGGATAGCCGCGTACCCTCGGACGGCCGGCGCCGCCGCTGAATCGCGACGTTCGACCTCACGGGAGCTGCCATGAAACGACGCTACACGGGCACGCCGCAACCCCGCGTGGACCTACGGGCATGAGCACCGTTCGCATCGCGCTCGCGAACCTCCGTGTGCCCGCGACCCCGCAGGAGTCCGTGCTGCTGGCAACGTCTGCGGTCGCCGACGCGGGCCGAAACGGCGCGCTCGTGGTCTGCTTTCCGGAGTGCTTCGTGCCCGGATATCGGTGGCCGGGCCGGACGGCGCCGCCGCCCGATCCCGCGTTCCTCGAGCGGGCATGGGCAGAGGTCGCGGATGCGGCCAGGACCGCTGGTATCACGGTCATTCTGGGGACCGAGCGCGTTACCGACCGCGGCTTGCAGATCACCGCGTGTGTCATCAATCCGGATGGTAGCGTCGCGGGTGGCAGGACAAGGGGCAGATCGACCCGTCCGAAGAAGCCATCTACCCGGCGTTCGCCACCGAGCGCCGGGTGTTCACCGCCGGCCCGATGACCTTCGGCGTCGTGATCTGCCACGAAGGGTGGAGGTATCCGGAGACGGTGCGATGGGCCGTACGCCGAGGCGCACAGGTCGTGTTTCATCCGCACGCGCACGTCGCCGAGCCCGGCAGTTATCGCCCTGCCACGTTCGCGGACCCTGCGAACACGTTCCATGAGAAGGCAATCTTGTGTCGTGCGGCGGAGAACACCTGCTTCTTCGCCTCCGTGAACTGCGCGAGCGATGGCTCGGGGACCACGTCGGCGGTTGCGCGTCCGGACGGCACGTTGCAGTGCTTTCGACCTTATGGACGGGAGGGATTGCTCTTGGCGGACCTGGACCTCGGGGCCGCCACCGGGTTCCTCGCATCGCGGTGCCGAACTTCGCCGATGTAGCACGGTGCGGCGCTACCACGATACCGGAATCTGTACGTGATCCACACAGCGTGCGCCTCGATCACGCGCATCAGCGCATAGGAGGCGCGTCGTGGTCTCCGTCGGGGTTCCACTCCGTGATCGGGCGGTCCATCCACGCCAACGCGTGCGCCACGAACGCTCGGGTGGCGGGCTTGAGCATGCGACGATCGGGATAGACCAACGAGAGCGCCGAGGTCGTCCCGATCTCGTCGGGCAGCACTCGGACGAGCGCGCCGGACGCCAGGTCGCGCGCGCAGAACACCTCCGCGAGCAGCGCGATCCCGAGCCCGCGCGTGGCGGCGTCGCGCAGGACCAACAGGTCGTTGCAGACGATCCGCCCGCGCACCCGCACCGACCCGCCGCTCACCAATGGCCAGTGCGTGACCGGGTGGTCGTCGGCCCCGAACCCCACCAGGCACGCGTGCTCGACGAGCGCCTCCGCCGTGGTGAGCGGCCCGGCCCGATCGAGGTACGCCGGAGCGGCGACCGCGAACACAGCCACCGAGCGTAAGCGACGGGCGATCAGGCCAGGGTCGAGCGACGATCCGGCGCGCACGGCCACGTCGATCCCGCGTGCGACGAGGTCCTCGTGGCGCGTCGACGCGATCACCTCGACCTCGACCTGCGGGTAGCGCTCCACGAAGTCGACCAGCATGCTCCGAAACTGCGGGTCGGTGATCGGCGGCACCGACAACCGCAGCGGGCCCCGCGGCGGCCCCTCGTCCGCCATCACCGCGCGGGTCGCGTCGTCGACCGAGCGCAACACGTCACGCGCCGATGGGTAGAACGCGGTGCCAGCGTCGGTCAACCCGACCTTTCGCGTGGTGCGGAACGCGAGCCGAACCCCGAGCCGCTCCTCCAACCGGGCCAGCCGACGGCTGAGCGTGGCGCGCGGCACCCCGAGCTCGCGCGCCGCGCTCGTCAACGACCCCGTCTCGACGAGACGAACGAACGCCTCGATCTCGCTCGTCTCTGGCAGGTCCATCATTTGAACGTTTTCCTGTCGAGAGGTGCCCGTTTTGGGTCGATTGTCGCGCCGATGAGCCGACCGTACAACGGGCGGCACGAAGGAGGTGTCCATGGACAAGAAGACGATCGGGTATTGGGTGGTGACCGGCTTGTTTTGCCTCGCGTTGGCGGGCAGCGGGTTCGGCAGCGTGGCCGGGCAGATGACCGAGCAGCTGGCGCACCTTGGGCTCGCCGCGTGGTTCCCCCGGCTGCTCGGTGCGTGGAAGCTCGCCGGGGTCGTGGCGCTGCTCGCGCCTGGGTTCCCCCGGCTCAAGGAGTGGGCCTACGCCGGGTTCACGTTCACGCTGACGGGCGCGGCGGTCGCCCACGTGGCGGTCGGTGACGGCGTCGGGCAGGTGGTCGCGCCGCTCGTGTTCCTCGGCCTGCTCGCCGCGTCGTGGGCGCTGCGCCCGGCTTCTCGCGTGCTGGGCGGCGCCGCGCGGTAGGGTCGCGCTCGGAGGCTGCCGATGCCGCCCGAGTGGATGTCGTTGTTGACTATCGTGGGCGCCGTGCTCGGGCTGCCCCTGGTCGCCATGGGGTTGGGGTCGATCGCCGGTCGCCAGGCGCGCGCGATCGGGCTCGCGGCCAAGGTCGGTGAGGTCGATCTGGGCCGCGCCATCGGCGTGCTGGTCGGGTGGACCGCGCTGCTGCTCGGCGGGCTGGGGCTCGCCCGCTGGAGCGGCTGGATCGAGGTCGCCCTCGTGGTGGAGGCGCTGACGTCGCTGGTGGGGCGCCTGCTGATCGGCGTCTGCGCGCTCGCGGCGTCGCGGGCGATCGCGGGCAGCTTGTCGAACGACGACGACCGCCGCCGGGTGACGCTCGGTGGCGCCGCAGTCGCGGGCGCCGCGCTGCTCGGCGACGCGGTCGGGGTCCTGGTCTTGGCCGCCCTGGGGGTGCTCGGGTGGGTGTTGTTCTCGCGCGCCGGCCTCGCCACGGTCGCCGAGCACCTCGCCGACGTCGCCGCCGGGATCCGTCTGCGCGCGTCGCCCGAACGACGGCTCATGCTCGGCGATCAGGTGCTCGTCGTCGAGCAGATCGGCCTCACCCAGACCACATTCTCGGGCGGTGATCCGCCGCTGCGCAACGAGCTGCTGCTCGCGCTCCGCGACGGCGCCGCGGCGGACCGTCGCTGACGATCAGGGCAACCTGGCCGCTTGCTCCGCGAGCGCGGCGACGCGGTCCGCCGGCAGCTCGCCCTCCTCCAGGAACGCGATGCCGACGACGGCCCGCACCGCGCCGTCGCCGTCGAACACGGGGATCGCGATGGCCGCCTTGGCGTCGACCGCGCGCGCGCCGGGCTTCACCGTGCCCGTCTCGTCTTCTTTGAGGTTGCACGTCTGGATCGGGGCGCCGTGTCTCCACGCGAGGCCGGCCATGCCCTTGCCGTTCGGGATCACGCGGGTGGCCGCGATCACGGGCGGTGGGATGCGCACCGACGCCGCGAGGACCAGCACGTCCCCGTCCCGTCGATGAACCGTGCCGGCGACGCCTCCGTTCTGCGTCAGCCAACCTTCGAGCCACGACTGGGTGTCCATACGACCTCCAGCGAGGGGATATCCCGCGACCAGGAGGGGACGATGCGTCGGCTCGCTGCGGTGACCACCGCCTTGATCGGGTTCGTGCTCGTCTCGTTCGGGCTCGCCGCGGTCGCCGGGTGGGACGAAGCGCGCGTCGTCACGACCCTCGAGGCGCTCGGCGGCGGGCCGCGGGTGGCCGTGGTGCTGGCGCTCGTGTTGATGGTCGACGTGGTCCTCCCCGTGCCGTCGAGCGCCATCATGACGCTCGACGGCGCGTTGTTCGGGCCGTGGCTCGGGGCTGCGGTGTCGACGGTAGGGTGCTGCGGCAGCGCCGCGATCGGGTACGGGCTCGGAAGGACGCTGGGGTCCCGCGCGACGCGCTGGACCGGCGCGGACGACCCCGTGGTGCGCGGCTGGTTGACGCGCTGGGGGGCGTTCGTGGTCGCGGCGACGCGCCCGGTGCCGGTGCTCGCCGAGGTCACCGCCGCGGTCGCGGGCGTGCACACGGTCCCGGCGCCGCGGTTCGCGCTCGGGGTCGTCGTCGGGGTGGTCCCGACCGCGGCGGGCTACGCGTGGGCCGGCGCGTACGGATCGAGCGGCGTGATCGTCGCGGGCGCGCTCGGGGTTCCGGGGGCGCTGCTGCTGATCGCGCGCTGGTTGCGTGGCCGTTCGTGACGAGCGCCCGCGCGCGGCCCGCCATATCGAGCGACGAGGGGTTCGCGTGCACGCTCGAGACGTACATCAGTTCTGGTTCGGCGACGACGTGGTGGGGGGGAGCTGGCGATCGATGCGGGCGTCCTGGTTCGGCGGCGGCCCGAGCTTCGACGACGCGATCCGCGAGCGGTTCGGACCGACGATCGAAGCGGCGCTCGACGGCGCGCTCGACGCGTGGGCTGGAACGGCGGAGGGCCGGTTGTCGCTCGTGATCGTGCTGGATCAGTTCACGCGCAATGTGTTTCGTGGCACCGAGCAGGCGTTCGCAGGCGACGCCCGGGCGCTCGCGCTCGCGCGGGAGGGCGTCGCCAACGGGCACGCCGCCTCGTTGGCCGCCACCGAGCGGTCGTTCTTGCTCATGCCATTCATGCACGCCGAGACGCTCGCCGCGCACGACGAGGGCGTCGCGGCGTTCGAGCGGCTGCTCGCCGAGGTCGCCGGCGAGGAGGCGGACGTCGTAGCGTCCGTGGAGAACAACCTGAAGTACGCGCGCACCCACCGCGAGGTCGTCGCTCGATTCGGTAGGTATCCGCATCGCAATGCGCTGCTCGGCCGGCCATCCACCCCTGACGAGGACGCCTACCTTGCCGGCGGCGCCGAGACCTGGGGCCAATCGAAGACCAACCGTTAGGCGCGATGTCGTCGTGGGTTTACCCGGCCGACCGCGGATCGCTCGCCCTTGGCTCGTTCGACGGCTCGCTTGCTACCCTGCATGCCTCCGCATCTTGAGCACGAGGTCGGCGCCGCAGTAGTAAGCGGCGCCTTCGAACGCGGCTTGGATCTGCTCATCCGACATCTGCCGCAGCTCGTCGATGTTGTTGACGAACATCAGCGCCTGGGCCGCCGGATCGGGGTTCCCAACGCCGGTCGCGCACGCGTGGCTCGCGCTGTACACCCGCTCGCCCGACGCGTCGTAGATGCGGATCTGGAGGGTGTAGGTGAACAACCCGGCGGCGCCGAGCGCTGGAACGTCGAGCCCGTACGCGAGCACCTCGACCTGCAGCACCGGCGTCGACGGGTCGTCGGACCACGCGAACGGAGGCCCGTCGCCGAGCGCCTCTTGCAACCCCCGCTGGAACGACGCGTTTACGCCGTCGATCTGTACGGCGTCCGCGAGCCGGAGCGCGACGTCGCCCGCGTTGATCGTCTGCACCACGTTGACGACCGCGGCGAGCAGCGTGTCGTCGTGGATCATGCCGAGCTGAACGTACGGCCCCCCGGTGCTGATCACCTGGGGGTGCACCGATCCGAGCCCGTCGGCGTGCTTCTTGAACTTCGCGTGGCAGCCACCGAGCACGGTGAGCGCGGCTAGAGCACCGAGCAGGTAGCCGGACCGAGCATGCCGAGCGAGGCCGTGGAGCGACGTCGTCCTCGCGCGGGACCCGCCGGCGGGCGACGGGAGGATGTCTGAGCGGTGCGCTAGGGCGAGGGGTACGCGGATGGTCATGGCGCCTCCACGCGCCGCAACGCACCGCGCGTGTTGATCTTCACGACGCGATCGTTGCAGGGTGGGCAAGCGCAAAAGGGTGGCTCGGGGCGGACTTGAACCGTCGACACCGCGGGTATGAACCGCGTGCTCTAACCAACTGAGCTACCGAGCCAAAGCCCGCGCCGCTTAATCTACGGCCGTTCAGTCGTCCAGAGCGCCGCCCAGCGCGCCCACGCGTCCGGTGTGTCGAGGTCGACGCCGATCCAAGGGTCGTCTACCAAAACCTTGGTTGCACCAGAAAGGAGCGCGCGCAGGCCGCCAGCGGGCGGGGCCTGTCGCACCGCGTCGGCGATGGCGGCGTCGATCACCACCGGGTGCCCGGGCACGCCGTCGGCGCCGATGGGCACTGCGGCCCCGCCCGCGGAGATCAGCGCGTCGAGCGTGCGGCTGCGCACCGGCGACGCGTCGACCGGGGTGACGACGACCGGGCCCGGCCCGATCCGTAGCAGCGCGCATCGCAGCGAGTCGGCCTGGGCGGACGACGACCACTCGGGGTTCACCACCACCCGCGCGCCAACGACGTCGACGATCGCGGCGCCCAGCACCACGACGATGTCCGGAACCCGCGCCGACAGCGCGTCGACGTGGTGTTGGAGCAGCCGCTGGCCCGCGATCTCCAGGGTCGCCTTCGGCCGCCCCATCCGCCGACCCGCGCCCGCCGCCAGCACCACCGCCCCGACCGGCGTTATGCTGCTCGCCATCGTGGGGTGCGCTCCCGTGTGGTTCGCCTTGTTCTTCACCCAGCCTGCGGCGGCCGTCGACCTCGCCGTCGGTGGCGGCGCGGCCGTGCAGTTCGATCTGCCCGATCGCGCCGGGGGCGCCGGCCTCGGGGCTGGGCCAGCGCTCCACGTGCCCGTGCTGGTCGGCCTCGGCCCGGCGGCGGCCCTGCGGTTCGTCCCCGAGGTCAGCTTCGGCTGGGGCGCCGGCCGCGTGTCCTGGGACGACCCGTCGGGCGTGCGGTACGTCGATGACGGCGCCCAGCTCGTGGTCGCCGGCGTCGTGTTGGGGATCGGCGCCGAGGCCCGCCTGCCCGTCGAGGTCGTCCGGCCGTACTTCGGCGCCACGCTCGGCCTCGGCTGGTACGGTACGTGGTACGGCCTCGACGGCGCCGCAGCCGCCGCGTTGGTCCCCGCCGACGCCCAGGTTGGCCCCCGGGTCGGGGGCGTGGTGCCGAGCGGAGCGCTCGCGCTCGGGTTGCGCCCGGAGCTGGCCGAGCGGGTGGCCCTCCAGGTGGAGACGGGCTACTCGGTCGCCTTCCTGGGCGCCAGAGGGCTCACGGGTGCAATTGACGGCGTCGACGCTCGCCGCGAGGCGGTCGGGCTCAATGCCATCCGATTCGGGCTCGGGCTGCTCTTCTCCCTGTAGCGCCCTCCTCGCAGGAGCCACCGTGAAGCTGTACCGCGCCAAGATCCCCGCCATCGCGAGGGACATCCTGGAGCGTCTCGTCCGTGACGAGATGATCGAGATCAACGGCTCGATGCGCGCCGAGGCCGAGGCCGATCTCGTCGCGATCATGGAGGAGTACCTCCGCCGCGACCAGACGTTCCGCGAGCACGTGAAGGACTACATGGCCGGCCGGTCGATCCCGTACGACCAGGCGGGCCGGACCCGTCAGAAGCTCGCGGAGAACCTCGGTCACCCGCTCGGCGAAGACGTCGAGCGCTTCTTGTGCCGGCAGTTCATCGAGAACCTCATGATCTCGCGGTTCGTCGACGAGGTGTTCGCCGAGGACCAAGACATGTACCCGAAGGTGATGGAGGCGCTCCGCGAGCACGACGTCGACGAAGACGCGCTGCGTCGTG
>CAIUDO010000104.1 GCA_903897935.1 uncultured Pseudomonadota bacterium | reverse complement strand
TCGTCCCGGTCGAGGGCGAGCGCGCGCGCCGGCTCCGCGCGGGCGGCGCGCTCGAGCGCCTCGGCGGCGGCGTCGGGCTCGGGGCGACCGGCGGGGCGCACGTCGAGCACGAGCCCGCGCCACTCAGTCACCCGGACCGACGTCACCGCGTCCCGGGCCGGGTCGAAGCGGGCTTCGTGGCGCGTCACGACCCCGGTGAGCCACTCGGGCGCGACCATCGACGCGAGGCGGACGCGCGCTTCGGCGCTGCCGGCGCGGTCTTCGACGTCCACGCAGCAGAACAAAGATCCGAGGGACATCGCGGACGGCGGCGCGATCACGACCCCGCGGCCGTTGGCGAGCACCCCGCGCGGGTCGCTGGGGCCGCGGCGGGCAGCGACCCGGTCCGGCCACCCCGCGAGCACCGCGCGGCCGATCGCCTCGTCGAGCCCACACGTGGTGGTCGCAGCGGGCAGGCGGCGCAGGATCGCGTCGGTAGCGCGATCGCGGCCCGGGCTGGCCTCGATCAGGTCGACGACGTCGGACGGGGTAGGCGGGCGACCCGCGCGCAGCAGCGCGCTGTCGTACCGGTCCGCCAGCAGGGCCGCGAGGCGCGCCGCCGGCTCGGCGTGGCCGAGGCGCGCCGCCTCGAGCACCATCCGGGCGAGGCGCGGCTGCAGGGGGAGGCCCGCCATCTGCTGCCCGATCGGGGTGATGCGGCCGCTCGCCACCGCGCCCAGCGCCTCGAGCTGCCGCATTGCGGCGGACAACCGGTGCGGGGCCGGCGGCTCGGGCCACGGGAACGCGTCGAGGTCGGGCTCACCGGCGGCCAACAACAACAAGCAGGCCCCGGCCGGGTCCTTTCGCGCCACCTCCGGCCGCTCGAACCGGGGGCGGCCGAGGTGGTCCTCGAGCGTCCACGCGCGGAAGCAGATCCCGGGCCCTTGGCGGCCGGCGCGACCGGCGCGCTGGTCGGCGGAGGCGGTCGCGATCGGGACGAGGTCGAGCCGGTCGATGCCGGTCTGCGGGTGGCTCTGGTCGACGCGCGCCGTCCCGGTGTCGATGACCGCGCGCACCCCGTCCACGGTCACCGACGTCTCCGCGACGTTGGTCGCGAGCACGACCCGTCGCCGCCGACCGGGGCGCAGCGCCCGATCCTGCTCGTCCGGGGGCAAGCGCCCGTGCAACGGCAAGACGTCGACGCCGCCGAGCCCGGAGAGCAAGGCGCGCGCGTCTTCGATCTCACGAACGCCGGGCAAGAACACCAGCACGTCGCCGTCGCAGGACGCGAGCGCGCGCGGGACCAATTCGGCGGCGCGCGCGGCGTCGGGGCGCGGGTCGGGGCGCGCCGCGTACGACACCGCCACCGGGTGGAACACCCCGGGCACGTCGTACGCGGCCGCGCCCGCCAAGGGTCCGCGCGCGGGGTCGTCGTCGAGGGTGGCGCTCATCACGACGACGACCAGCTCGGGCCGGGCCTCACGCAACCGCCGCGCCAGCCCGAGCACGAGGTCGGTGTCGAGGCGCCGCTCGTGGAACTCGTCGAGCACGAGCGCGCCGACGCCGTCGAGCAGCGGGTCGCGCACCAGCGCGCGGAGCACGACGCCGTCGGTCGCGTAGACGAGCCGGGTGCGTGGACCGGTGCGATCGTCGAACCGCACCCGCCACCCGACCTCGTCGCCGGGGGCACCTCCGCGCTCCTCGGCCACCCGTCGGGCCGACGCCCGCGCCGCGACCTGCCGGGGCTCGACGACGACGACCGTACCGGGCACTCCTGCGTCGAGCAGCGCTGGGGGCACCCGGGTCGTCTTGCCGGTGCCGGGGGGCGCACGCAGCACGATGAACCCGCGCGCGCGGGCGGCCTCGGTCAGCGAGGGGAGGGCGTCGTCGATCGGGAGCTTTGTCTTCATCGGTCCGGGCCCTAACCGGCGCCCTGGTGCGGCCGGTGCGCATACGCTAAAAGCGCCGTCCGGAGGTCGAATGGCCCTGTTCCTGCCGCTCATCGCGGCGATTGCCCAGGGGGGAGCGGCGGATCCGCTCGTCTTCGAGGCGAAGTCGGAGACGCTGCCCAACGGGCTCACCGTGATGATCGTCGAGGACAAGCGCACCGACACGGTCGCTCTGCACCTGACGTACGGCGTCGGATCGCGCGACGAGCGCGACGGCGAGCACGGGTGCGCCCACTTGTTCGAGCACCTGATGTTCGAGGGCTCCAAGAACGTGCCCACGAACGCGTTCGACGACTGGTTGACTGCCGCGGGCGGTGAGAACAACGCCTTCACCTCGCAAGACGAGACGGCGTACCACATGACGTTCCCGAGCTCGGCGCTCGACCTCGCGCTGTTCCTCGAGTCGGACCGTATGGCGTACCTGGACGCCGGGCTCGGCGACGAGAACCTGAAGAACCAGCAGAGCGTCGTGTTGCAGGAGCGGTACCAGGGATTCGCCGAGCCCCACGGCCGCGACTGGGACGCGCTCACCCGGCTGATGTACCCGGACGGCCACCCGTACGAGGTGTCGACCATCGGCACGGTCGCCGATGTCGAGGGCTTCACCACCGCGGGCGTGCTCGACTTCTGGAAGCGGCATTATCGCCCGCGGAACGCCGTGTTGGTCCTCGTCGGCAACGTCGACGCCGACGCCGCGATGGAGCGGGTGAAGCACTGGTTCTCGGACGTGCCCGACACCGGCGCCCCCGAGGCGCGGCTCGGCAGCCAGGTCGAGCTCCCGTCGGTCGCCGCGAACGGTCACCTCGAAGACAACGTCGAGGACTGGACGATGATGGCGGCGTGGCGCACCGTGCCGTCGACGCACCCGGACGCCGAGGCGCTCGACGTGCTCGGCTGGGTGTTGTCCGGCGGGCGCGGCACCCGCCTCGACGACGCGTTGTACTACGACAAGCCGCTCACCACCGACGCCGGCGCGGGCGGCTACACGGCCCAGATCGACGGGGAGTTCCTCGTCTACGCCACGTCGGACAAGCCGCGGCTCGAGAAGCTGCTCAAGATCACCGACAAGGTGCTCGCCGACTTGCCGAAGCACCCGCCCACCGAGGACGAGCTCGAGCGGGCGCGTCAGGCCATCCACGGCGGCATGCTCGACATGTTGGAGTCGCCGCCCGCGCGCGCGGAGGCGATCGCGAGCTGCTACGTCGAGCGTGGGCAGATCGGCGACTGCTTGTCGTCGCGGTGGGCGCGGTACCAGGCGGTCACCTCGGCCGACGTCGTGCGCGTCGCGCAGGCGTACCTGCGGCCAGAGCGCCGCTCGGTCCTCACGATCATCCCGATGGGCGACGACAACACGCTCCCCGCGAGCACCTTGGTGGAGCTGCCATGATCCGCGCCTTGGTTTCGTCGCTGTTCCTTCTCCCAGCCGCGGCGTTCGCGGCGGATCCTGCGCCCGCCGCCACCGCTGACGCCCCGACCGCCGAGGCGCCCGCCGAGGTGGTGCCCGCGGGGCCCGATCGGTCCGCGCCGCCCGCGGTGCCGGTGCCCGCGCTGTTCGAGCTGCCTGATCCGGTGGAGCATCAGGTGGGCGGGGTGCGTGTGCTGCACGTGCAGGTGCCTGGAGTGCGTAAGGTCGCGTTGCGCGTCGTCTTGCACCGCGGCGCCGAGTTCCTCGACGGGGCGTACACCGCCCAGGACCGCGCGCTCGGCGACTTGTGGTCCGTCGCGACCGCCACGTACGACCCGGCTGAGCTTGAGGAGGTGCTCGCGCTGCACCAGATCGACCTGTCGTCGTACGTCGGGTACACGCGGTCGGGCGTCGACCTGTCGGTGCCGGCGGAAGACCTTGCGTTTGGGCTCGACCTGCTCGAGTCGGTGGTGGGCGCTCCGTCGTTCCCCGCCAAGGACGTCAAGCGCTACGCCAAGGAGAATCAGCTCTTCTTGCGCACCCAGGCGCCGTTCAGCCAGCAAGCGGTGTCGTCGACCGCGCTCACCTACGGGTGGTACGGACCCGACGTCGTGTACGGCACGCGCGTCGTCGCCGAGGACTGGGTGTTGTCGTCGGATGATCTGGCGGCGCGGCACGCGCGGCTGCTCACCGAGTCGCCGGTGACGGTGTTCGTGGTGGGTGATGTCTCCTGGGAGGCGGTCGAGCCGGGGCTCACGCGGATGCTCGAGGGCGTCGGCGTCGAAGGCGATGAGCGGCCCGAGCCGGCGTGGACGCCGCAGGGTGGCGACCGCGTGCTCGTGTTCGGCGTGCCGGGGGCCACCCAGGCCACCGTCGCGCTGCGCACCGCTGGCCCGCGCACGGGAGATCCGGACCGGCAGGCGCTCGAGTGGGCGAACTTCGCGCTCGGCGGGCACTTCTTGTCGCGGCTCAACCGCAACCTCCGCGAGGAGAACGGGTGGACCTACGGCATCGGGTCCCGGTACACATTCCTGCCCGCGCGGGGTGTCTGGAACACCCGCGTGCAGGTCAAGACCGAGAACGTGTCCGACGCGATCGCCGCGATCGAGCACGAGATCACCCAGGTGGGCCAAGCTGGCCCCACGCCCGCCGAGAAGGACGCGATGGTCCGGTCCGAGGTGCAGACCTGGAACAACACCTTCGCGAACGCGGATGCGGCGGCCAACTTCTACGAGGCGGTGCTCCAGCAGCAGATGTCGGTGGCCGAGGCGCGCGCCAACGTCGAGGGGCTCGGCGCGATCGAAGCGAGCGCTGCCGCCGCCGCGACGAAGCAGTGGCTGATGCCCGGGGCGAGCCGGCTGTGGGTCGTCGTGGGCGACCTCGAGGGGCTGAAGGCCGAGATCGCCGAGCTTGGGTGGACCGACCGCGCCACGTTCGCGACGGCGGAAGAGGCGCTCGCGGGCGCGTACTGACGCGTGGGTAGGCCGCCTGACCAGGCGGCGGGTGGTCATCAGAAGAAGCCACCGCCTGGGACGTGCACCTCGAAGAAGTACGACGCGCCTTCTTCGAGGTCCCACCAGCCGGTGAGGCCGTTGCTCAGGACCTCGTAGTCGTTGGCCGGCAGCTCCTCGCCCAGCGCGTCACCATCGGCGCGGTGCAGGTGGATGTACTCGAACGGGTTGGTCGCGTTCTGTACGTGCAGGCGGATCTCGAACGCTGCTCCTGCTTCGAACTGGAAGAACGCGTCGTCTCCGCGCACGATGTCCCCGCCGATGTAGCTCGGGCTCTCGGTGACGACGCCGACCTGCCACGCGATCTCTGGGGTGCTGACGTCTCGGTCGGTCACCCAGCCCCCGTCGTCGGGGGGCTCGGCCGTACACGACGCGAGGACCACCCACGACGCTGCGCGCACCCACCTCATGACGCCTCCGCTCGTTGTGCTGGGGGATCTTACGCGTCGCGCGCCGGGGACGGGAGGTCGGTCGATTCGGGGTGACGGGACCGGCGCCAACGGGATAGGGCGCGCTTTCGCGGAGGTGCGGTTTGTCCGAGGAAGATCAAGACGACATGCCGGGGCGCTCGGGCGGCTTGCCCGCGTGGCTGTTGCCGATCGTCACGAGCGGCGTCGCGCTGGTGGTCGGCTTGTCGGTCGGCACGCTCGGCACGTGGTTGTTGCTCGGCGGTCCGGCCACGGTCGAGGTCCCGCGGGAGCTGACGCAGGCCGAGCTCGAGGCGGCGTGCGCGCCGTTCGTCGAGGTGGCGTCCACCGAGCTGGCGGTCGCGCGCGAGAAGGTCGACGTGCTGCGCAGCGAGGTCGCGCGCAAAGAGGCGCAGATAGCGGACATGGAAGCGGAGATGAAGCAGCGCAACGAGCGCGGCGCCGCGTTCGCGTCCGAGTTCAACCGCATGAAGACGGAGCTCGAGGACCTGCGGGCCCGGCTGACGCAGGCGGAGGCCGAGAAGGCGGCGTTGGTCGAGGAGCTGCAGCGCACCGTCGAGCAGCTCGAGCAGACCGAGGTCGCGCTCGAGCGTCAGACCGAGCTGACCGACATCGCGCGCGACGACGCGTTGGCGAACAAGTGGTCGTCGTTCGTCAACGACGCGCAGCTCGAGATCTGCGAGAAGGGCAACCGGAACAAGCTGGGCAAGTGCCGGGAGACGGTCGTCGCGAAGCTCGACGCGTCGATGCGGGACCGGTACCAGCACTGCATCCGGGCGGGGCAGGAGGCCCCGGTGATGCGCGAGCTGGCGAAAGACGAGGTCATGCCTCGATTCGGCAAGGCGCTCGACGAAGAGGACAAGGTCACGAAGGGCTGGTACCTCTTGTTGTGCGACCCGACGTTGCCCGAGGCAGACGGGCTCGCGGACCTGCCTGGCCTGCGCGGCACCGAGCCGTCGTCCGGGCTGCCGGACCTCGAGTGAGCGGGGCGTCGGCGCGGGCGGCCGAGGTGGTCGCCGCGCATCACGAGCCGTTGCGGCGGTGGCTGCCCGAGGTCGAGGCGGGGCTGGTCGCGGCGGGTGCGCGTCGGGAGGTGCTGAGCCAGTGGCGGCGCCTCGCCGGGGTGTTGGAGCACCACCTCATGAAGGAGGAGGTGGTGGTGTTCCCGAGCTTGGGGTTGTTGGAGCGCGGGTTGGAGCCGTCGCACCCGGGGCTCGAGCGGCTGATGGCCGAGCTGGATCGGGAGCATCGGGACATCGACCGCCTGGACGCGACGTTGCGGCCGATGTTGGCTGAGCTGGGGGAGGCCGGGCAGTCGGCGGTGGGGGTGCTCGACGATCTGCGTGTGCACGCGGCGATCGAGGAGGCCGAGATCTTTCCGGTGGTGGTGCGCCTGCTCGGCGGGTGACTCGGACGCGGGAGCCGCGGGGGCAGATTCTGCTGGAGCGCCCAGCGCGCGGCCCGTCTTCGACTCCAGCCGGCCGCAGCGTACCGCCCCGACCGACGCGCCGCTTGAACACGGCTCACAATGCACCCATCCGACAGGCTACGTCTGGACAGGCGTAGCCCACCGATGACGCCGACCCATTGAAGCGAGCTATCCCTGCTTCGAACAGGCATTCTCGGACCGTCGGTGCGTGCATGGGCGGCGGGACCCCAAATCCGTCGACGCCTCCGCGCCGCGTTTGCCGTGACCCACGTGGGTCGGCCGCCGGCCCGGCTCAGGCGGTCCGACCCTCACCGAGCCATCGGGCCGCTGCACATGAACCGCCCCGACGTCGTCGACCTCCACGCGCAGGTTGCCTTCATGGATCAGCCGATGATGGCACGCGCACAGCGTGAGCAGGTTCGCGGGCTCGTGCCCACCTCCCAGCACGAACGGCCGGACGTGGTGAAGATGCAGCCAGAACCGGCCCGAGCAGCCGGGCACCGCGCACCGACGGTGATCCCGATCCAATACGATCGTGCGCACGCGCGGGGGAATCGTCCGGGCGGTGGAGCCCTCGGCGTCGACGATCTTGGCGTCGCAGGCAACTTGCGCGGCGATCGTGTCGGACGTCGCGGCGTCGTAGCCCTCAATGTGCCAGTCGGGAGCGACCTGAAGGTGCAGGACGGCGGGCTCTTGCGCGGGGAGCTCCCCGACGTCTTCGGCGCCGTCAGCGACGCCACGCAGGTAGCGGCGCGCGAACTCGGCGAGCAGGGTCCCGTCGGACACGTCGTCACCGCCGACGCTCGACCGCAAGAACACGAGCAGCTCGTCGATCACCTCGGCGTCGCACGACTCCAGGCGGTGGAACACACGTGACGTATACGCGGGACCCTTCGGAGGCGCGTCTGGAGGGGGATCCCCCGGAGACACGGCTGCGACCAGCGACTCCAACTCGCGGCTGGATGCCCGCTCCGCCCGCGCGAGCCACGCGTCGACCGTGTCAGGAGACGCCACACGGATGATCTCACGCGCCTTCGTCCAGCCGAGCCGCCCGTCCGTCATCGCCTGTTCGAGCGCCGGCAGCTTCGGCATGGCGCGTCCAACGCGTACGAGGTCCCGCGCCTGACGCGCGGGCATGTGGAGCACGGCGGCGGCGTATTCACCGAAGGTTCCGTAGCCGACGGCGCGGTAGCCGTGTGCGGCCTCCATCTGGCTCAGCAGCCGCGCGAGCTCGAGATCGTGCGCCATCCGCACCTTACACAACGACAGAATTCGAGCATGGAGCGAGGCATAATCGGCAGGAGACATGAATCCGTCCTTTCAGATCTCCTATCTCGACCGATGCTGTCCTGCAACCTATAGCGCCAAGTTGCAACACGAAGGTATCTTGGTAAAAGCGATGGCTAATCGTCGTAGCGGCTGGGGTCGATGTGGGCAACGCGTCGCGTGATCCCGCTCGAACCAGCCCGGCGAGTCGCGCGACGCGTTGTCCAAGG
>CAIUDO010000103.1 GCA_903897935.1 uncultured Pseudomonadota bacterium | reverse complement strand
TCAGCTTGACAATGGCGCGATGGTGACCCAACCGACCTTCACCTGAACGCGAACAACCCGGTCGGCTGCCGCTGAGCGATGCATGGCTTTGACCGGGCTGACCGCTGACCGCTGACTGCTGACCGCTTGTTCAAGGGCTAGGGGCGTAAATCACGGCGCCCGGGCCCCCGACGGTTCGTCGCGCAGGGGAGCGATTTCATCGCGCCCGGGCCCGCCCGGAGACGCCCCGATGGCACCGCGTCACGCCGTGCGGCGGTCCGCGCGCGCCACGTTCTCGTGACAATGCACCGACGCGCTGCCCGCGCCGTTTCCGGCCTCCGAAGCGAACGGCGAACGGCGGCCGGCGCGCAATGGCGTCGCCGCCGTGGCGCCTCGGTGACGACCCCCGCCAGTCGTAGAGGCCCGTGCTATATCGGGCGGGCCTCGTGAGGAACCTATGTCCAGGTCGAATCTTCTCGCCTTCATCGCGCTCTCTTCCCTGATCATCGCGTGCAACAAGCCGGATGACACGTCGATCACGCCGGCCGACACGGACACGGACACGGATACCGATACGGATACCGATACGGACACGGACACCGATACGGACACCGACACGGACACCGACACCGACACCGACACGGACACCGATACGGACACCGATACGGACACCGACACCGACACCGAGCCCACCGGCGACCTCGACGGCGACGGCTTCACCATCGACGACGGTGACTGCGACGACGCCAACCCAGACGCCTACCCCGGCGCCCCGGAGGTCTGGTACGACGGCGTCGACCAAGACTGCGGCGCCGACTCCGACTACGACCAAGACGCCGACGGATACGACGACGCGTCTGGCGGCGGCGCCGACTGCGACGACCTCGACGCCGCCACCTACCCAGGCGCCGCCGACGTTGACGGCGATGGTGTCGACAACGACTGCGACGGTCGCGACGCCGGCAGCGTGCCCGTCGACCTGCTGCTCCCTGGTGATCTCGTCATCACCGAGGTCATGCAGAACAGCCTCGCGGTCGACGACTCGGTCGGCGAGTGGTTCGAGATCTACAACCCCGGCCTCGTCGCGGTGAACCTCGACGGCCTGTCGGTCAGCGACCTCGGCGCGGACCGCTTCGTCGTCTCCGGCGCGCTGATCGTCGAGCCGATGAGCTACGCCGTCTTCGCGGTCAACGGCGACCCGGCGCTCAACGGCGGCGTCACCGCCGACTACGTCTTCGCCGACATGGCGCTCGGCAACGGCGACGACGAGCTCGTGCTCTCCGGCGCGGTCGACATCGACGTGCTCGTCTGGGACGGCGGCCCCGCGTTCCCAGATCCGAACGGCGCCACGATGTCGCTCGAGCCCACCGCGACCGACGCGGCGTCCAACGACGTCGGCGCCAACTGGTGCAGCGGATACACGGCGTTCGGGGCTGGTGACTACGGCACACCCGGCGTCGCGAACCCGAGCTGCTTCGACGTCGACGCCGACGCGGATGGCGTCACCGTCGCGGAAGGGGACTGCGACGACTTCGACCCCGCCGCGTACCCCGGCGCCCCCGAGGTCTGGTACGACGGCGTCGACCAGGACTGCAGCGGCGGGTCCGACTTCGACCAGGACGCCGACGGCGCCGACAGCCCCGCGGACTGCGACGACCTCGACCCCACCGTCTTCCCCGGCGCGCCCGACCCGGCGGGCGACGGCGTCGACCAGGACTGCGACGGCTCCGACGGCTTCGTCGACGACGACGGCGACGGCTTCTCGATCGGCTCCGGCGACTGCGACGACGCCGACCCGGCCGTCTACCCGGGCGCTCCCGAGGTCTTCGGCGACGGCGTCGACCAGGACTGCGACGGCGTCGACGACACCCCCACCCTCGCGACGGCCTCCCCCGGCGACCTCGTCATCACCGAGATCTTCAACGACGCGGTCGGCTCCGACACCGACAAGGAGTGGTTCGAGGTCTACAACGCGTCGGCGGTCGGCCTCGACCTCGAGGGCATGGTCATCTCCGACCTCGGGACCGACAGCCTCACCGTGACCGCGTCGGTCATCATCCCCGCTGGTGGGTACGTCGTGTTCGGCGGCTCCGCGGGCGGCGCCCCGGCGGCCTACCCACTCGCCGGGATGGCCCTCGGCAACGGCGACGACGAGCTCGTCTTGTCCTACGACGGCGTCGAGTTCGACCGCGTCGTGTGGGACGGCGGCCCGTTGTTCCCGGACGGTGAAGGCGCGGCGTTGTCGTTGTCGGCCGACCACACGGACGCGGTGTCGAACGACGACGGCGCCAATTGGTGCCAGCCGCTCGCTACGTTCGCGGATGGGTTCGGCAGCCCAGGCGTCGCCAACGAGGTGTGCACGGTCCCGACGGACGCCGACGGGGACGGCGTGTTCACCCCGCTCGACTGCGACGACGCCGATCCGGCCGTGTTCCCCGGCGC
>CAIUDO010000102.1 GCA_903897935.1 uncultured Pseudomonadota bacterium | reverse complement strand
GACAACCCGTCGCGGCGAGGGTCTAAGCCGGCTTCCCGCCGGATCAAGCGACGCGTTGCCCACATCGACCACCACCGCTACGACGATTCGTATCGATCGAGCGACCGTCGGTCGGGCTCGATTTCAGCGCGAACGAACCCACAACTGGCGCCCCGTGTCGGACACAGAGCCGGGCTCCGACCAAAGTCTCCGCCGAAACTCGACGGATAAGCTGTGGTGCGCCTCGGTTTGCCAGTCCGCGAGCGCGGCCTGCGGCGGGTCTACGCGGCAGGATCCCTCCCAAGCCAGCACCGCTCAGCAGGACCCCGGGTCGCAGTCACACGACGGCCGGCACACCACCGACGACAGATCCGCCGAGCACGCAGAGCGTGACGAGCAGGGCGCGCGATCAGGCGCCCCGGCGGTTCTGGAGGATGCGCAAGAACGACCGCCCTTGGATCTCGTCGACGGTCAGGCCGGTCGCGAGCACCTCGTCCACGGTGACCGCGCCGCAGTTGAGCGCCCGCAGGAAGTAGTTGAGCAGCCCCTGGCCGGTCGCGGCGTCGTCGAACACGTCGCCGACGAGCGTGGCCTGGGCGGCCTTGTCGACGAAGTTGCGCAGCCGCTGGCCGGCCTGCTCGGCGCCTTCGAGGAAGAACGCGTAGCAGGTCGCGTAGCGGACCGGGATCTGGGCGGGGTGGAGGTCCCAACCTTGGAAGAAGCCGCCTTCCAGGCTGTGCCGGATGTGGCTCGACGACAACCGCCACGCGCGGTGCACCACCTCGCGGTTCTCGGCGAGCTGGGCGGCCGACAGGCCCTCTCCGCGGTGCGGCGGCGCTGGGAGCACGTTCGTAGCGCCGTCGGACAAGAAGATGCCGGTGCCGGCGTACGCGACGCGCATCATCTCCTTGGCGAAGTCGCACGCCGGGTGGTCCATGCGCTGGTGGGCCGCGGTGACGTTGGCCGACGCGGTGTAGTCGTAGGTGCCGAAGTGCGCGCCCGTGCACCGTCCGCGGCAGGCGTCCAAGAAGCCGGGCAGGGGGCTGCGACCGTCGGGGCCCAGGATCGCCTGGGTGATCTCGATCATCAGCTCCATCTTCAGGGTGCCGGTAGGTAGGCCGTGCTCGTCTTCCAGGGCGGCGAGCAGCTCCACGAAGGTGTCGACCTGGGCGCGGTGGGTGACCTTCGGCAACGTGACCACGAAGTTGTCGGGCAGGCGGCCGCCGGTGCGCTCGAGCAGCGTGCTGACGAACACGTCGAGCGTGCGCGCCGCGCGGCGCTTGAGCTCCTCCGTCATCACCTTCACGCGGATGCCGATGAACGGGGGGAGGGTGCCTTGGTCCATGCCGATCGCGACCTCGCCGGCGGCGCGCTCGGCGTGGTGGTCCTCCTCCGCGTCGGGGCGGTTGCCGAACCCGTCTTCGAAGTCGATGCGCACGTCCTCGACGGGCTCACGCTCGAGCTTCTCGCGCGTGCGGAGCCACACGGTCTCGGCGAGCGCGGCGGGGATGCCGAGCGCGTCGGCCAGATCGGCGGGCGAGGGCGCGTAGGTGGCCATCGACGCCCGCGCGAGCTGGCCGAGCCGCGGCGCGGTCTGCGCGGTGAAGAGCTGGGCGCCCCCGTACACCGTGTGGATCGGCTGCCGACCCGCCGGCTCACCGGGGTAACGCGCGAGGTGGTTTAGGTTCGCAGCGGACAGTCCGTCGAGGAGCGCGGTCACGCGCAGCGGATCGAGGGCGGCAGGCACGTCAACTCCCGCGGTAGGTGGTGTAGCCGTGCGGCGTCAGCAGCAGCGGCACGTGGTGGTGCTGGTCGGGCCGGGTGACCTCGAACACGAGGTCGACCTCGGGGAAGAAGCAGGTCTCGCCGCGCGCGGCGTACCAGGCGCCGACCGCGAAGCGCAGCCGCCAGACGCCCGGGCCCCACGGGAGCGCGACCGGCCACGTGGTCACCCGGCCGTCGTTGTCGGTGTGGGCGGTGGTGATCTCGCGCCAAACACCATCTTCGAGGTGCGACGCCGTGATCGGCACCCCCTGGCCTGGGCGCCCGTTCGCGGTGTCGAGCACGTGGGTGGTCAGCGGGGCGCGCATTCGGCCTCCAGCTTCGCGAGCCGCAGCAGGGTGATCCGCAAGCACTCGCCCGCCGCGATCCGGAGCTCGTTCTCGGGGCTGTGGTGCATCCGCGCTTCCATGCGATCCGCCAGCTCCGACGCCGACAACCCGGACGCGCACACGAGGAAGATCCAGCCGTACCGAGCTTCGTAGGCCGCGTTCCCGGCGACGAGGCGCTGCAGCGTGGCCTCGTCGGCGCCCGCTACGCCGGCTTGCTCCTGCGACGACCACCCGGCGGTCGGCGCGAACTTCGCGCGGAGCTGGTCGCCGCCGATGCGCGGGTGGTGCCCGAACGCCTCCAACCAGTCGGTGCGCTCGAGCCGCCACCACGCCTCGTGCGCGACGCCCTCGAGGGCCGCCCGGCTCACGAACGGCCGCGCGGCGAGCATCGCGTCGACCCAGCGAGACGAGCCGTTGCAGCGGGACAACGCCGCGCGCGCGCCGTCGTCCGACATCGCGGCGAGCGCGCGCGTGAGCCCGTCCGGCCGCCCGGACGCGTCGGGCGTGCCCCACACCCGCAGCCGCGACACGCCGCCGTCCGGCTCGATGCGCAGCCGCACGTGCGACCACGGGCCCGGGTCCGTCACCGGGAACGTGTGCGCGTGATCCGCTTGCAACGGGCGCATCGGCACGATCGTGGTCCACGCGGCGCCGGCGAGCGCGTGCGGCGGAGCGCCCGGCCAGCACAGCGCGTCGACGGCGCAGCGGTCCGGGAAGTTGCCCTTGAAGTGCTTGGTGTCGACGACGACGTGGTCGAGGCGGCCCGGCTGCCCGAGCCGCACGACGACGTGGTCGGCGCCGGGCGGGCGCGAGCGGCGCGTCTCCCAGCCACCGCCCATGTCTTTGGCCGGGAACGGCTGCAGCAGGTTGTTCATCGGCGAGAAGAACATGTCCGAGCACGCCACGGCCAACCCGCCGTTCTCGAGCGCGGCGAGGTCGCGCGGGCCGTCGCCGGTGGTGGGCAGCGGCACGCCGTACACCCGCAGCCGCGCGACGCCGCCGTCCGGGTAGATGCGCAGGCGCACGTGGGTGACCGGCGCGGGGTCGGCGCACGCGGCGAGGTTGTGGCTGCCCCGATCGAGCGCCATCGACGGCACGAGCACGCGCCAGACCGCGGCGTCGCGCAGGTGCTCGGCGCTCGCCCCGGGGGCGAACACGCCCTCGACCTCGGCGAACGGCGGGTGGTTGCCGAGGAAGAAGCTGGTGTCGACGTCGACGCCGACCACGCGACCGGGCGCGCCGAGCCGCACGATGCACCAGTCGTGCCCCGGCACCCGCTTGCGGCGCGACTCCCAGCCGTCCATCAGCTTGCCGCGGTCGGTGTACGCCTCCGGCAAGAACTCGGGCGCCTCCGCTTTGACGAGGTTCTCCTTCTCCGCGAAGAAGTCGTCGGACGCGAGCATCGCCTCGCCGCCGACCGCGGCGGACGCGAGGTCGACGGTGCCCCAGAACGCCGCCGGACCGTTTGCACCTTTCATCCCACACTCCTACCGCTCAACGTTCGGCCGATCGGCGGCCCGCGGTGCGCGCCGTCCCATAGCACCGCGTGGCCGCGCACCCACGTGTGCACGACCCGGCCGCGCACCGTCCGGCCCAGGTACGGGGTGACCGGGTGCCGCTGCTTGAGGGACGCCGCCTCGATCACCTGCTCCGCGTCGGGATCCCAGGCGACCATGTCCGCGTCTGCGCCGACCGCGAGCGTGCCCTTGTGGGCCAGCCCCGCCAACGACGCCGTCGCGCCGCTCATCCAGCGGGTGAGGTGCGCGAGGTCGAACCCGCGCGCCGACGCCTCGGTCCACACGTTGCGCAGGCCGAGCTCCAGCGACGCGACGCCGCCCCACGCCGCCATGAAGTCGCCGCGCTCCGGCACCTTGAGCGACGGCACACATGGGGAGTGGTCGGTGACCACGACGTCGATCGTGCGGTCACGCAGCCCTTGCCACAAGCCGGCGCGGTTGTGGTCTTCGCGGATCGGCGGCGCGCACTTGTACTCGGTGGCGCCGTCAGGCACGTCTTCGGCGCGTAAGCACAGGTAGTGGGGGCACGTCTCGACGGTGATCGGCAAGCCGTCGGCCTTCGCGCGGCGGATGAGCGGCAGCGCGGTCGCCGACGACAGGTGCACCACGTGCGCGCGACAGCCCGTCTCCCGGACGAGGTCGACCACCATCGCGACCGCGGCGTCTTCCCACGCGTTCGGCCGGCTGTGCAGGTAGGTGAGGTACTCGCGCGGAGACGCCGCGGAGACGGGCACGGGCCGCTCGAGCTCGGCGTGCACGAGCAGCGGCGCACCCACCCGGCGAAGGATCGGCATGGCCCGCCGCAGATCGTGCTCGGTGCACGCCGGGAACTCGTCGATGCCGGAATTGCAGGTGAACGCCTTGAACCCGAGCGCGCCCTCGGCGGTCATCGGCGCCAGCTCGGCCTCGTTGCCGGGGATCACGCCGCCCCAGAACCCGCAGTCGACGCGGAGCTGCCCGTGCGCGGCCGCCCGCTTGGCGCCCAGCGCGTGGACGGTGGTGGTGACCGGGATGGAGTTGAGCGGCATGTCGACGAGGGTGGTGACGCCGCCCGCCGCCGCCGCCTCCGACGCGGTCGCGAAGCCCTCCCACGCGGTGCGGCCCGGCTCGTTGACGTGCACGTGCGTGTCGACGACGCCGGGCATGAGCACGAGCGGCCCGACGTCGACGACGGGCACGCCGGCCGGGGGGACCGCGGCGTGCGCGGCGACGCGGCCATCTTTGACGACCACCGCGCGGATGGAAGGGTCGAGGCCTGGGATGGGGCGAGAGGTCACGATGGCGAAGCGCATGGCGCGAGCCTACTCCTTGGCGGGGGCGCCCGCGCGGAACGCCTTCGGCAACCACGGGTCGCGCGCGAGGCCGACCGCGCACATCAGGCGGATGACCTGCCACGACAGGTCCGAGCCGCCGTGCAGCGCGTGCTTGGCGCTCCGTGGCCAGCGGTGGTGGCCGTTGTGGTACGCCTCGCCGTTCGTGAGGTAGGCGAACCACCAGACGTCGCGCGACTGGTCGCGGTTCTCGAACGGTGCGACGCCGAACGTGGGCCAGTGGCAGACGCTGTTGACGCCCCAGCTCGTGTTCGTGAGCACGAGGTGCAGCGACCACAACCACAACACGCCCCACCCGCCGGCGAGCCACCACGCCGCCGCGACCTGCGCCGCGAACAACGCCGGCATCACCAGCGGCACGTCGAGGGCGCGCATGAGGGGATCTTCCATGAGGTCCGTGCAGATGCCGCGCCAGACCGGGGGGTTTCGGCCGGCGAGCCGCTTGAGGTCCATCCAGAGGATCGCGGCCTGCTGCCCGAACCCGGAGAACGCGAACAGCGCCGCGGGGACGGGGTGGGCGACGCCGATGATCCACCCGGCGTGCCCCCACCAGAACCCGCGGGTGGGGCTGTGCGGGTCGTCCGGGCCGTCGGACTTCGTGTGGTGCAGCCGGTGCAAGCCGACCCAAAACAGAGGAGAGCCCGAGTGCATCGCGCCGAGCAGCGTCCAGAACCAACGCACCGCGCGCCCGGTGTGAAACGACCGGTGGGTGAGCAGCCGGTGGTAGCCGACGGTGTTGCCCAACCCGAGCAACAACGCCGCCAGCCACCAGGCGGCGGCTGCGAGCGCGATCGTGGTGACAGACGGTCCGATCATGGCCCGCCGGTACCGCGGCGCCCGCCGCCGGGCCACGCGCGCGCGGGGTAACCTACGGCCTCTGCGGGGGCGGCTTGGATCCGTACGTCCATGATTGGCTGAATCTGCTGGTTCGTTGGGCCCACTTCGTGTTCGGCGTCGCGTGGATCGGCGCCTCGTTCTACTTCGTATGGCTCAACAACACGCTGCGACCGCCCGATCCGCCGCGCGAGGGCGTCGAAGGCGAGCTGTGGGCGGTGCATGGAGGCGGGTACTATCGTGTTTCCAAGCACGATCCCCGCATGCCGGCGGTGCCGGAGCCGCTCCATTGGTTCAAGTGGGAGGCGTACCTCACGTTCTTGACCGGGTTCGCGCTCCTCGTCGTCGTCTATTGGCTTCGTCCCGAGACGTTCTTGGTCGGCGGGTCGCCGATGGGGCTGTCGCCGGGCGCGGGGATCGCGGTCAGCGCGGCCACGCTCGGGCTCGGCTGGCTCGGCTACCACGGCTTGTGCCTCGCGCTCGAGCAGCGGCCGCGCGCGCTCGCCGCGATCGGCAGCGCGCTGATCGTCGGGGTGTCGTGGGGGTTGTCGGAGCTGCTGGCGCCGCGCGCCGCGTGGCTGCACGTCGGCGCGATGCTCGGCACCTGCATGGCCGCGAACGTGCTGTTCGTGATCATCCCCGGTCAGAAGGCGATGGTCGCCGCGACGGCGGCCGGGCGGCCGGTCGACGTGCGCTACGGCAAGCGCGCCGCCCTGCGCTCGCTCCACAACAACTACCTTACTTTGCCCGTTTTGTGCGTGATGATCAGCAACCACTTCCCGATGGCGTACGGCCACGCGTGGTCGTGGCTGCTGCTCGCTGGGCTGTTCGTCGCGGGCGCCGCGATCCGGCACTGGGTCAACCTGCACGAGCGCGGCGTGTCGGCGCACGCCTTGTTGCCGGCCGCGGCCCTCGGGATCG
>CAIUDO010000101.1 GCA_903897935.1 uncultured Pseudomonadota bacterium | reverse complement strand
CAGCTCGCTGCGCAGCGCGCTGTCGTCGAGCAGGAGCAGCGCGCCCCACAGCGACACGAACGCGAGGTGGTCGGCGTACCAGGAGCGGCACCAATCGGGCACCGACACCGCGCCGAGCGTGCGGGCGACCTCGACCGCGCCGAGCTCAGCCTGCAGCGTGTCCACGACGAAGTCGTACCAGACGTCGTCGCCGGTGAGGTACCAGGCGGTCAGCCCGAGCCGGGTCAGGTGCACCGCGTCGGCGCCCCGCAGGTCCGGCGCGTAGACGTGGTCGAGCGTCGTACGCGACGGCTCCTGGGACGGGTCGAGATCCTCCGCGAGGCCGACGAGGTCGGTGAGCGCGCCCGAGTCGGCAACGTCGACGGTGCGCGACGCCGTGGTCGCCGGGCCACGGCCGGTGCAGGTCGCGGCGTACCCGCTCGCCGACTTGTCGTTGTACTGCGGAAGCGCGTAGGCCACGATCCGCTCTCGCTCGCTGAGATCGAGCTCCGAAGCGTCGACGCCGAGCAGCGCCAGCACCGCGGCGATGGTTTCGCTGCTGTCTTGTACGTTGACGATCTCGATGCGCTCGAGGCGCTCGAGGTAGCAGGTCACGTGCGTGGTGAGCCGATCGTGGAGGTCCGGGTCGCCGAGGACCGCGTCAGCGAGCGTCAGGCCGACGATCACGCCCGTGTACTGGTCGATCGACGGCTGGCCGTGCCACATCGGCGCCACCGCGACGCCGTCGACCGACGCCGGGAACACGAGGTCCGGGGTCGCCGCGGTGATGGGGTGATCGTGGCCCCCCGGAGCGTCGCGACGGATGATCCACTGCGGAGAACGCGGCGTACTCGCGGGCCCACCCAAGTACACGTACCGCGCGAGGTAGCCGTCGAGCCCGGTGGCGTCGAACAACGACAACAACGCGCGCGCACGCAGCTCCACCCGCTCGCGGTCAGCGGTCGTGCCCGTCGTGGCGTACCGGAGGGCGTCGGACATCGCGGCGATCCCGGTCCACAACGCGGCGTCACCGAGGCCGTCGTAGTCGGAGAACCAGGAGTCGGCGGCCCAGTCGATCTCCGGGGTGCCGGGCGCGGTCGGTCCCACGAACACGCGGTCCACCGTGAGGCCCGACGGCGCGTGAAAGCGGTCGTGCCAGCGCTCGAACTCGAGCACGCGGGTGAGCGTGTCCGGCGGCGTCGCCACCTCGGACCCCGTGGACGGGTCGTAGACGCGGCACGCCTCGGGGACGCCGTCGACGCAGCGCGTCTCACCGAGGTACCCGCAGCTCTCGACGCCGTCGGCGAGCGGGTCACCGGGCGGGGCGAGCGGCGCCTGGACCTCGGGCAACGCGACCGGGAACGACGCGTCGTCGTCCTTCTTGCAGGCGACGAGCAGCAGGGACACGAGCATGGGGACCTCGTCCCTACCGTGTAGCGCACGCCCGCCGCGCCCGTCGACGGTTCCCCGCGCCGACGCCGCGCGCTAGCCTCCCGACGGGAGGGGCCGATGCCGGACGTCTGGACCCGCGCAGCCTGGGGCCGCAGCTCCGCCTGGATGGGGCCGGAGCCCGTCGCGGCCGACGGCTGCGCGCCCTGGCGGGCTTGGTGCTCGCGTCGTGGCGGTACACGGGCGCCAGGTGTCGTGCTCGTGTGAGCCCGAGGGGCAGACGCGGTGGACTCGCGCAGTCGGCCCAGCGCGGACCCCGTCGACGTCGTGGAGATCGACCTTCGGCGCTAGGCTCCGTCCTCCCGGTCCGATTCTGTCCGGGGTCCTCGGAGATGGTCGGTTAGGCTCGCTTGCCCGTCCGCGCGTTTCGCGTGAGCGACAACTACCCACACCATCGATCCGGAGCGCGACGTGAACGAGACGCTCTTCCCGACCTACCGCCAGCCCGCCATCCGAGCTGCCGTGCGCGACTTGGCCCAGGCGGACGAGACTGAGCGGGGAGCGGTCTACACCAAGCCCCAGATCGTACGGACGATCCTAGATCTGGCCGGATACACTGCGGGCCGGCCGCTCCACCGGATGCGTCTTCTGGAGCCGTCGTTCGGGGGCGGCGACTTCTTGTTCCCGGTGGTCGACCGTCTCCTCGCCGCGTTCACGGCTCACGGCGGCACGCCCGCCCATGTCCGACAGCTCGCGGCAGCGGTCCGGGGCGTCGAGCTCCACCCGGCTGCGTTCAAGGGGACGCGCGACGCGCTCATCGACCGGCTCGTCGCGTGGGGTGCGGACGCGAACGACTCAGCCTGGACCGTCGACAGGTGGCTTAGCCAAGACGACTTCCTGCTGTGGCCGGACACCGACGCGATGGACTTCGTTGTAGGGAACCCGCCCTACGTGCGACAGGAGCGCATCCCGGGTCCGCTGCTCGAGGAGTACCGACGCCGGTACAAGACGATCTACGATCGCGCCGACCTGTACGTTCCGTTCTACGAGCGCGGACTCGACCTGCTCGCCCCCGGCGGGCGTCTCGCGTTCATCTGTGCCAACCGCTGGCTGAAGAACAAGTACGGCGGACCGCTGCGCGAGCACGCGTCGGCTGGCTTCCACCTTCGGTATTTCATCGACCTCGAGGGGGCTCCCGCGTTCCACTCCGAGGTGGTCGCCTACCCCGCGATCACTGTGTTCGAGCGCGGGTCCGCAGGCATCACTCGCATCGCCCGGCGGCCCGAAGTTAGCGAGGAGTCGCTCGCCCGCCTCGTCGATGCGATGCTCCACGGCGGCTCCGAGAGCGACGACCGCGTCGACGACGTGGCCCGAGCGGTCGCCGGACCGGACCCCTGGCTGCTAGACTCGCCCGAGCGTCTGCGCCTACTGCGGAGGCTGGAGTCCGAGCTCCCCGACATGGAGGGTGCGGGCTGCAAAGTGGGCATCGGCGTCGCCACTGGGGCAGACAAGGTCTTCATCGGCAAGTACGACGAGCTCCCGGTGGAGGACGCCCGGAAGCTCCCGCTTGCGATGGCGTCGGACCTCGTCGGGTCGAGCATCCACTGGCGTGGCTGGGGCGTGATCAACCCGTTCGAGGAGGACGGCACGCTCGCGAGCCTCGACGCGCAACCGCGGTTCGGGGCGTACCTGCGCGAGCACGAGGAGCGCGTCGCGGGCCGCCATTGCGCAAAGAAGAACGTGAACGGCTGGTACCGCACCATCGACCGCATCTGGCCCGCCCTCACCACCACGCCGAAGCTCCTGATACCAGACATCAAAGGCGAGCCAACAGTCGTCTACGACGAGGGGCAGTTCTACCCACACCACAACCTGTACTATGTGGTGTCGGACCGCTGGGAACTCCCGGCACTCGGGACCATTCTGCGCTCGTCGCTCGCGGTCATGTTCATCTCGTCCTACTGCGTCCGCATGAGTGGGGGCTTTCTCCGGTTCCAGGCTCAGTACCTGCGCCGTATCCGCGTTCCCCGGTGGGAAGACCTGACGGACGTCCAGCGCCAGGTCCTCCGCGACGCGAGTACGTCGCTCGATCTGGACGTCATCGACGCTGCGGTCGCAACGGCCTACCGTTTGACTGCGCACGAAGTAGAGTACGTGCGCCGCGCGTCAGACGAAGCGCGAGTTCCCCGGAAGGCCGCATCGTGACCGTCAAACTGCTTCCCGACTCGTTCGACGCCGAGGCCGCCGCGGCCGTGAAGGCCTTCTGGAGCGGACGGATGGTTCCGTCCTCGGGCGCACAGGGCGGAACCCGCGACGGTGTGATCGGCGGCAAGAACATGGACGCGTTCGTCGGCCTCGTCCGCTTGGTTGCGGTTCACTGCGGCCTCCCGGCGTCGGCGGTGTACACGAGCAGGGGGAAGGTGATCCTGCCAGGGTACTTCCGGGCCACGAAGAACTGGGACGTGCTCGTGGTTCACCGCAGGCGCTTGATCGCGGTCTTCGAGTTCAAGTCGCAGGTCGGATCGTTCGGCAACAACTTCAACAACCGCTCCGAGGAGGTCATCGGTGCGGCGGCGGACCTGTGGGTCGCACACCACCACGGCGCGTACTCGGACGACCCCGACGGGCACGATGCCGGGCCGATGCTCGTGCATGAACCGGACCCGTTGATCAATCCGGAGATCATGCGCGATCCACGCCCACCGTTCCTGGCGTGGTTGATGCTCCTGGAGGAGTGCCCGAAGTCGATGGCCGCCGTGTCGGTGAGCGAGCCGCACTACAGGGCCTTCACAGAATTCCAGGGGGCGTCCTACGCAAAGCGGTACCAGATCCTCTGCGAGCGGCTGGTAGAGCGGCAGCTCTACGGCGCGGCGGCGCTGCTCCTGTCCACGTCGAAGGATGGGGCGGCGACGGGGATGTTCCGGTCGTTGTCGGAGGCGACGAGCTTGCGGACGATGTTCACGGAATTCGCAGGGCGCGTGGCGGCGGCGACGTCCACATGAGACGCACGGCGCCCCCTCAGTCTCTGCGCTGCGACGGCGCCTCGGAGCGTGCAGTCTAAGCGCCTGGTCGGATGGCACGACGATGCGGACGTTCACGGCGTCGGAGCCGGTCGACCACTTGGCGGCGCCGGTCCCACCTCCCGCGGCGAATCAGGTGGTGTGCGGGGGCGTGCGCGTGTTGACGCGTCGGGGGATTCGTCCGACCGTGCGGCGCGCAGCCGTACACGGCGCCGCTGACGAGGGCGGCCGCGCGGGAGTTCGCGGCACGCGGGCTGGGCGGAGCAGTTGTGGAAGACGTTCGGTGTGTTTGGGGCGGCGTGCCCGACATGCGGAGCAGTGATGAGGCTGCGCGCGGTAAGATGTCCACCGGCGACGCTCGACGTGCTGGCGTGGCTTCGTCGGGAGCGCGACCGGGAACGACGCGTCGTCGTCCTTCTTGCAGAGCAAGGGCACGAGCATGCGCGGCGCCCGTCGACGGTTCCCCGCGCCGACCCGCCGAGATCGCCCCGTAGAAGTGGCGCTTGTTCGAGCTGAATACTGATGGCTGACGGCTGACCGCTCGTTTTGGCGCTAGCCTCCCACCAGGAGGCGCCGATGCCAGACGTCTGGACCCGTGCAGCCTGGGGCCGCAGCTCGGCCTGGATGGGGCCGTCGCTGCCCGAGGCGCCCCCGGACGTCGAGGTCATCACGGTCGCGTGCGCCGGGCCGGACGTCGCGTTCGGGCCGCTCCTGGAGGCGTGCGCCGCGCTCGGCGCCCCCGCTCCGCTGGCCACCGCGGCCGAGCCTGTCGGGGCCGACGGCCTGCGCGTGCGCCTCCGGCGGCGCCTGCTCGGCGACGTCGCGGCGACCCGCCCCGCCGACGTGATCGCGCACGCGCTCAACGCGGCCGCCGACGGGCGCTCACGCACGCTGGTGCTCGTCATCGAGGCGCTCACCCGCGTCGACGGAGCGTCGTTGGACGTCCT
>CAIUDO010000100.1 GCA_903897935.1 uncultured Pseudomonadota bacterium | reverse complement strand
GGTGCCGCCGTCGTGGGGCGCGATGCCGCTCAACCCGCCCCACCCGAGCGCCACCCCAGTCGGCAACGAGACGCCGGGAGCGTTGTGGGATCGCCACTTCTCGGCCCCGCACGCCCCGCCTGCCCCGTCGCGGCCCGCGCAGCCCACCCTCCCCCCGGACGTCGCCCCGCCGATGCTCGCGTCGGACGACCCGATGATGTCGTTCGACCCAGCCGTCCCGCCGACCGATGAGATGGTCGGGTTCGACGACCAGCTCGCGCCGTCGTACGGCGCGCCGACCCAGCTCGGCGACGCGTCACCGTTCGGGAGCTTGGAAGAGCGGTTCACGCCGGTGTCGGTCGAGCGCACGGTGGGCGACCGCCCCACGTACGAGCCGGCTCCGGTCGCCGCGACCGGCCGCGACGAGGCGGTGCTGCCGCTGCCCCTCGGTGGCTCGGAGACCACGATGCCGCCCGACGACTCCGCGCGTCCGGCGGCGCCGCGCTCGCAGCCGGAGGCGCCGCGGCCGGCGCCGCCGAAGGGCAACGGCGTGAAGATCGCGCTGCTGGGGCTCCTCGCGGCGTCCATCGGCGCGATCGGCATGTTGGTGCTCGTCGGCCTGCCGATGCTGACCGGCAGCGGGAGCTCGTCGAGCGCCACGCAGGTCGTCTCGGTGCCCCCGTCGCCGGCGCCCGCTCCGGTGGTCGCCGCGGAGCCGGAGCCCGCGCCGGTCGACGACGAGGCCCTCGCGGAAGCCGACGCGTCGGGCATCGAGGTCGAGCCCGCCGCGCCGTCGACCCCTGAGGCCGCGCCGCGCACCGAGCCGTCGATCAAGGTCCACCGGTCGGGCCAGACCGAGCCGGTCGCGTCGGCGACCCCGTCGGTCGGCCGCCCGACCACCGCGAAGGCCGCCCCGAAAGACGCCAGCGTCGGCATCTTGCGCATCCGCAGCAACCGGCGTGTGCTCGTGAAGGTGAACGGCCAGGCGAAGGAGTACAGCCCGCTCGACCTCGAGCTGGCCCCGGGCTCCTACCAGGTCTCGGCGGCGCTCCCGGGCCGCCCGGAGACGGAGCAGTCGCTGACGGTCGAGCTCGCGGGCGGCGCGACGGAGCCGGTCAGCTTCAGCTTCTGACGTCTACGCGGCGGTGCTGGCGCACCGGGATCGACCGACGGATCCGCTGCACGCGGTCGAGGTCGATCTCGGCGAGGGCGAGCCCCGGCCCGTCCGACGCCATGCCCACGATGTGCCCCCACGGGTCGACGATCATCGAGTGGCCGTAGCTTTGGCGCAGCCCACGGTCGTCGTGCAGGCCGAACTGGCCGGGCGCCAGCACGTAGCACTGGGTCTCGATGGCGCGCGCGCGCAGCAGCGGGTGCCAGTGGTCCTTGCCGGTCGGCAACGTAAACGCCGCCGGCACCGTCAGGATCTCGGCGCCGAGGTCGACCATGCGGCGATAGAGCTCGGGGAAGCGGAGATCGTAGCAGATCGACAACCCGATCGTTCCGAGGGCGGTGGGCACCACGACGACCTCGGATCCGGGCACGCAGGTTGCCGACTCGGCGAACGACACGTCCGGCGGGACGTTGACGTCGAACAGGTGCATCTTCCGGTACGACGCCAATAGGCTCCCGTCGGGACCGAACAGCAGCGAGGTGTTGTAGCAGCGCTCCGGGTCGTCGCTGCGCTCGTTGTACCCGCCGATCAGCAGGTGCACCGCGTTGGTCCGTGCCCACCCGGAGAAGCGCGCCACGAGCGGCCCGTCGAGCGGCTCGGCGCGCCGCACCTTGTCGGCGTGCGGGCCGAGGAAGTTGGTGTTCTCTGGCGTCGCGACGAGGGACGCCCCATACCGGGCCGCCCGCGTGATCAGGCCGTGGGCCATCTCCAGGCTCGCGGCCTCGTCCGACGACGACGTCATCTGCACAGCGGCGACCAGCGGCATGTTTGGCGGCTCCCTGGGTTGTTGGGGTAGAGTACCCCGTGGCGGGCTGCCGCCGAGGAGGAGCTGTGGACGACCTTCGGTCGGTACGGTTGGGATCGATCGCGCTCGGGCTCGTGCTCCTGGCCGCGTGCGGCGGCGACAAGGCGATCTCGGTGTTCAACACGCCGCCAGCGGTCTCGATCCTGGAGCCGGTCGACGGCTCGTCGACGGACGCGGGGAACGAGCTCACCTTCTTGGCGGTCGTCGATGACGACGGCGGGCCCGCCGGCCTCGTGCTGCAGTGGGCGAGCGACGCCGACGGCGTGTTGTTCGACGGCGACATCGCGGACTCGGCGGGCAACGTCGAGTTTGTCACGAGCAGCTTGTCGCCCGGCAGCCACACCGTCACGCTCTCCGCGGTCGACGCCGACGCGGAGCTCGGCGAGGACTCGGTGACGGTGGTGATCAACGCGGTGGCGGACGCGCCGACCATCGTGATCGTCACGCCGGCGGACGGTGAGCTCGGCTACGAAGGCGAGCCGTTCGAGTTCCGCAGCGAGGTCGGCGACGCGAAGGACGCCCCCGAGCAGCTCGACGTCACCGTGTTCTCCGACGTCAGCGGCACGGTCTGCGTGGCGGTCCCGGACGGGGCGGGCGTCGCGCGGTGTACCGCGGCGTTGTTCGCGGGCAATCACCTGCTGTCGTTCGAAGTGATCGACACCGACGGCAACAAGGCGGTCGTCAGTCGGTACTTCAGCGTGCTCGCGCCGAGCGACGTCGACAACGACGGCGATGGGTTCTCCGAGAACCAGGGTGACTGCGACGACGACGACGACGAGGTGTACCCGGCCGCCGACGAGTCGCTCGGGCAGGGCGTCGACAACGATTGCGACGGCATCATCGACGAGGGGACCGTCTGGTACGACGACGACGGGGACGGGCAGACCGAGCTCGGCGGCGACTGCGACGACAGCGCCGCCCACATCTACAACGGCGCGCCCGAGATCGCGGACTTCGCCGACAACGACTGCGACGGGGTCGTCGACGAGGGCACCGACAACGTCGACGATGACCTCGACGGCGTCTCCGAGGTGGACGGCGACTGCGACGACGCCGACGACGACGTGTACCCTGGGGCGACCGAGGTGTGCGACCTCGTCGACAACGACTGCGACACCGTCGTGAACGAGGAGGGCGCGCTCGGCTGCTTGTCGTACTACGCCGACGCCGACAGCGACGGGTACGGGTACGGGGCGCCGCATTGTCTGTGCGCGCCGGACGCGACGTACAAGGTGGCGTCGGCGGGCGACTGCTACGACCTCAACGCGCAGGCCAACCCGACGCAGACGGCGTACTTCCCGACCCATCGCGGCGACGGGAGCTTCGACTACAACTGCAACGGGTCGGACGACAAGCAGACCACCACGATCGGCGGGTGCTCCTGGGAGATCTCGTGGTCGAGCTTCTGCGACGAGGATCCGGCGGGCTGGGACGGCTCGGCGCCCGCGTGCGGCGGCACGGGCAACTGGATCTGGGACTGCTCGTTCTCGATCGAGTTCGACTGCAACAAAGACTCGTACTCCGAGGTCATGAGCTGCCACTGATACGCGTGCCCGTGGTGCACGCGAGGTGTTGCGTAGGTTTGGCTACGCCATCGTGACGAGTGCACGGGATACCGTACGTTCGACCGAATCCCGTTACCGTCTTGCAAAACTCCCGAGGCGCGGGTCGAAACGGCCGTGGGCGTTTGGGTGTGTCGTCGCGGAACGGTCGTGTGAGGCGGGCTTCTGACGCCGTCGCCCTGGACGGCCGGCCGCCACGCGGATCGCGGTTCGGAGACCCGGACCGTTAGAGCGGGTCGGGCGCGTCGGAGCGACCTCCGGCCAGATCACGAGCCCCAGGACGACGTTTGAAGCGCAGCATCGTTGTCTTTGTAGCTGCTCTTTCTGGGTGCCTCACGCAGGAGAACTTCCCCGAGCGTGTGACCCTCGCCGCGTGTGAGCGCCTTCAGGAGTGTGATGCGTCGGTCTTCGACACGCTCTACGACAGCACCGGTGATTGCCGAGACGATTCGTTGGATGTTTGGGAGGAAGGAGCCGATTGTCTGATCGAGGCCGGCTGCGCGTTCGACGCTGAGGCGGCGTCGGAGTGCATCGCGGAGGTGCGCGAGGGTGAATGCGGCGACCTCACCGACCTGCTTGGGGTGGCCTCCTGCGCGCAGGCCTACGACTGCGGCCTGACCGACCTCATCGACGCTGGCGCCTGCGTAGTGTTCTGAACCCACCACCGGTACCAGCGCCGTTACTGCGTCCGGATAGGGCTCGTCGCACGCCCGGTCTCGAGTGGGGCCGGCGCCTCCGGCAACCAACGGTCGATGCCGAGCAAGGCGACCGCGCCGAGCGCGACGCCGAACCAGAGGGTCGCGAGGCGGATGAGCAGGGCGGCGGCGAGCGCCTGGCCGCCCGTGCTGTCCGGGACCACCGCCAGCATGCCCTCCACCAGCGCGACGTCGGCCATGCCCATGCCCCCGGGCGACGGCGCGCCGAACACCGTTGCGAACGCGTACAAGAACGTGGACGCCCCGAGGGTGGCGCCCTCGACGTCGAGCCCGCGGAGCACCAGCCAGTAGCCGACACACTCGGCCCACCAGGCCACCACGGAGAGCGAGAGCGCCCACGCGAACGAGCGCGGCGCCAGGCACACCCGCATCGCGTCGTACGCGCCGCGCAGTCGGGGCACGAGGCGCCGCACCAGCGGCACCCGGTCGACCAGGTCGAGCACCCCGTCGACGAGCGGGCGCACCATCAGCAGGGCAACGCCGCCCAACATGACCGCGAGCGTCCCGAGCACCGCCGCGCGACCCTCCGCATAGAACGTCCCCACGCCGTAGGTGGCGAGCAGCACGACGGCGATGCCGTCCATGAGCCGCTCAGTGACGAGCGCGGGGATCGTGTCGTGCAGCGGCGCGCCCGTCACGCGGCGCACCAACCACGGCTTGAGCAGCTCCCCCGCCTTGCCCGGGGTCACCACCATCGCGAGGCCGGTGGTGAAGAGGATCGCGTCTTGCCGCCACGGGATCTGGATCCCGAGCCCGCGCAGCAACGAGCGCCACTTCACGAACCGCAGCCCGTAGTTGACCAGCGTGAGCGCGAGCACCGGCGCGGTGAGCCACCAATCGAACCCGACGAGCTCGGCACCGGTCTCGTTGACACCGCGCAGCACCGCGTAGGCGGTGTACCCGAGCGCGGCCGCCGCGACGGCGATAGCGGTCCAACGCCGAAACCTGCCGACCGAAGGCCCATCGTTTCGGTTCGCGTCGGGTGGCAGCACGCGGGCTCCTCGGGTAGGTCCGTCTTCGAGCAAGCGGGTCTGGGGTCGGTTCTGCGGACGGAGGGCGGGTGGGTCGGTATACCGTCGCTGCGCGAGACGCGCCGGCCGTCGAGATCGAGGCGCCCAATTGGCTCGTTGCGCTCGGCACTGCGGTCCATCGGCTCGGTCTCGACGACGCGCTGAGCCGCCTCGCGGTCGAGGTGATGCCCAACGGCGTCGTGCTCGCGCGGGTCGGGCCGAACAGCCGCCCCGTCGTCGTGGAGCCGGAGGGCCGCTCGCCCGCCGAGGACGAGGCGTTCTTGTCGTCCGAGCAGCCGTTCTCGATGGAGGGCGAGCCGTCGACGACGTCGCCACGCGCACGGCTGGCTACGCCGTCGCGCGCGCCTGGTGAGGTGGCGGTGCTGGCCAGCCGCGCGCTGGCGGCCGCGCTGGCGGCCGCGCCGTCGCGGTTCGGAGCCGTGCTGATCGCCGACGGCGCCTCCCTGCAATTCGTCGCGGTGCACGGCGGGCGCGGCGCGGCGCTGCACGGCGCCCGGGTTCCGTTCCCGGCGGGCCTCGCCGGCTATGCGCTGGCCCACCGCCGCTCGGTGGTCGTCGTCGACGTCAGCAGGGACCCACGGCACGGGCGCGACCACGCCGAGCGCGTCGGGGTGCAGGCGTCCACGATCCTGTGCGTGCCCGCGCTCGACGCCTCGGGAGCCGCGGTCGGCGTCATCGAGCTGATCAACCCGATCGATGGCGGCCGGTTCTCGCGGTCGGCGTGGCGCCGCACGCGGGTGGCGGCGGCGCGGTTCGCTGCCGCGTTGTGAGGGTCCCGCGCGAGGACGACGTCGCTCCTCGGTCACGTGCTCCAGCACGCTCCCTCCTCGAGAACGGCCCGGTCAACTACGTTGACCGGGCCTCGTCGCCCTCGCACGGGCCTCGCTCAGCGGGCTCGGTCCGCAATGCCCTTCAGGCTGCTAGCAGCCTGAAGGGCATTGCGCCGCGGGGTTGCACGTTCGGTCGTCCTGGGGTCGGTGCGATCGGAGGTTCGCCGATCGTTATGGCTGACCGGATTGGCCGCCTTCACGTGGCGTGATCTGCTGTCCGCATGCCTCCG
>CAIUDO010000099.1 GCA_903897935.1 uncultured Pseudomonadota bacterium | reverse complement strand
GCGGCGGGCGGTGGGCGGCGGCGCTGTCGGCGTCGTCGTGGGTGGCTCCGGCCGTTGTGCTGGTCGCGGTGGCGGCCGGCGGGCACCTGACCGGCGCGGCGCTGCTCGCGGTCGGCGCGCTGCTGGTGGCCCGGCACGCTGGGGACGGGCGGTCGGCCGACCTGGTGATCGGGCTCGGCTTCGCCGACGTGGGCGTCGTCGCGATGCTGTTCGCGCACGGGACGCCGGACCCGGTCGCCGTCGCAGCGCCGATCGCGTGCTCGGTGTTGTTCGTGGCGCACCGGCTGCGGGCGAGCCTGGACCCCCGCGGGCACGCCGTCGTGCGGTGGGTCGCGGCCGGAACCGTTTACCTGGCGGCGTTCGGGCAGAACCTCGTCGACCCCTTCGACGCCGCGCTGCTCGCGACCCTGGGGGTGGTCGGGGTCGCCGCGGGAGCCGCCCTGCGGGTGCGCGCGTACCTGTTCCTGGGCGCTGGGGCGGTCGCAGCGGCGGCGATCACGCCGCTCGTGCGGTTCGGGCTGCAGGACGGGCGACTGTGGGCGATCTACCTGACGCTCCTCGGCGTGGTCGTCCTCGCCTGCATGGCTTTGCTGGCCGCCCACGGGCCACGGGTGCGGCGCGCTTGGGGCGGCGTGGTGCAGCGGCTCGGCTCCTGGGACGCCTGAGCCGGCCAAGCGACCTACGGTGCGGCGTACGACTGAGCCCCCGGGGTCGCCCGCGCCGCCGGTCCACTCGCCGACGGGCGCGTGCGGTGCGCGCTACGGGGATCTCGCTCCCACGAGGCATCGCCTCGTTGAACGACGACCAACAGACCGGGTAAGGGTCGACGGTACGCGCGCAAGAGTGACGGTTGGTATCGTTAATGGTGTACGAATCGGGCTCGACCGGCCCTGGAAGCGGATCAGCATCGGCGTCGGCGTCGGCACCAGGCGGGCGGGCAAGCCGAGACTCCTTGGATTCGGTGACGATCGCGGTGCAATCCTGGGCGCGGTCGACGCCGGATGCGCTGCCGGCGGTGCCGAGCACACCCGAGCCTGCGAGAGCGCGTTCCCCCCTGCGTGTTGGCCCGGAGCGCTGCCGTTGACGAGGTCCTACGGACCCACTATGCTCGACGAGAGGTGGGTCCATGACTTTGCTTGTCCTCGCCCTCATGCAGTTGTCCGCCCCGGCATGGGCAGGTTGCGGCGTGTCCTTGGTCGCGCCCGTTCATGGCTCGTTCGCAACGGACCCTCCCAGCTTCCAATGGAGCGGGGACTGCGCCTCATACCGCCTGGAGGTGACGGCGTCGGGCTGGGCCGGCACCACCGTGCGCCGCGGATCGGCGCTCTTCTTCACCCCCACCGCCGGCGCCTGGGACACCTGGGAGGGGTACGGGCTGCTCACCGGGGTGCTGTACTGGCGGGTTCGCGGCACCGCGGCCGACGGGACCGCGGCCGCCACCCCGTGGCGCGTACTGGTGGTTCCCACCGACAGCGACGGTGACGGGTCCCCATCGGACGAGGACTGCGACGACACGGATTCTGCGGTCTCTCCGATCGCTCCCGAGCTTTGCAATGGCGTGGACGACGACTGCGACGGGTTGATCGACGACGACGACGACGACGTGGCCGACGGCTTGCCCTGGTACCGAGACATCGACGCCGACGGCTTCGGGGCCGCCTCGGCAGCCTCCATGTCCTATGCCTGCGCCATGCCCATCGGATACGCGGCGGTGTCGGGTGACTGCGACAACCGTGATGCTTCCGTCAACCCGGACGCGACCGAGGTCTGTGGCGCTTCGGACGATGATTGCGACGGCCTGTACGACGAAGACGACCCCGACCTCGACGTCGGCACCCTATCGACGTTCTACCCGGACAACGACGACGACGGGGCGGGTGACGGCACCGGGGCACCGATCGAAGCGTGCGATACCCCGCCGGGCTACGCGCGCTCCGGGACGGACTGCGACGACGAACGCCGGGCGATCCGACCCAGCGCTACAGAGATGTGCAACGGGATCGACGACGACTGCGACGGCGTCGTAGACGACAGCTGCCGGGTCGGCACGACCATCGAGGACCACCAGGCGTTCTGGCTCGACGTGAACAACGCCGCGATGCCCGGCGTTCTTGACCTCGACGGTCGATCCGACCTGATGCTGTTCGGCGCCGGAGAGGTCTACGTCTACAGCCACCCCGTCTCGGGAACACTCCCCGCCGACCAGGAGCCGGACATGATCCTCGACGGGTTGCCCCACCCCGTCGTGGAGCCGGTCGGAGACCTCAACGACGACGGCTTCGAGGACCTCGTCCTTACGTCAACCAATTCCCCCAGTGGCATGTACTTTGTGCCCGGCCCACTGGCGCACGGCAGCTACGACATCCCCACCATCGGCCACCACGTCGCGCCCCCGACTGCCGCCGGGTTCGGCCGGTTCAACTTTGACATGGGGGCTCTCGGCGTAGGCGACGAAAACGCGGACGGCTACAACGACGTGCTGGCGGCCGGGTACTACACGAACGGCGTGTACCTCTTTCACGGACCCCTGGAGTCGGCATCAGACACGGCGGACGCGCACGCGTTCCTGAGCGCCGTCAGCGAATACGACTACCCAACCGAGCTCGGTGCGCCTGGCGATATGACGGGCGACGGGGTGCCCGAGTCCGCCATCGGCGCCTTCGGCACCGGAGACCTGGCGGGGAGCGCGTACGTGTTCAGTGAGCCGATCCCGGCAGGGACCGTCTCGATCGACGTGGCCGATGCCGAGATCTTCTCCACTGAGGCCGACGCCACGTGCGGAGAGCGCCTCGACGGTGGGGACCTCGACGCGGATGGCTACGCAGACCTGGTCATCGGCTGCGACGGGCACCGCGACGCGCGCGGCGCGGTCTACGTGGTGCGGGGCTCGGTGCCCGCCGGAGACCACCCGATCGAGGACGTCGCCGATCTGATGATCACCGGCGACACCGCGGGCGACCGGGTCGGCAACGATACCGTTGTGGGAGACACGGACGGCGACGGCGCACTCGAGATCTGGGTGTTCGCCCAGTATGAAGATCCGTACCCTGCCACCTACGTGGTGCCGGGCTCCTGGAGGGGCAGGACCTCGGCGACGGACGCGCCGGGCGTTTTCGCGGACATCTCGTTGCGCGACCTGTCCGCGATCCACGGCGGCCAGGACTTCCTTCGACGCTGACGGCCGGGATGACGTCTTCATGAGCGACCCGTACCGCGATTACGGGGTCCTTTGGGCCCCGCGCGCCGCGCGACCCAGCGTCAAGCCCGCGCTCCCGACCATGACGACCGACGAAGCCGGGTCGACGACGGATGCGCTGCTGCGGTGCGGCGTACGACTGCGCCCTCGGGGTCGCCCGCGCCGCCCTCGTTCGCGGTCCGCTCGACGACGGGCGTGAGGTGCGCGCTACGGGGGATACCGCGATTCATCGTCGGCGCCCCAGCACGTGGCCGAACCGTCGGCGGCGATGGCGCATCCCACGTCGTTGTCCATCGAGAGGTCGACGTACCCCGGGCCGACGGGTGGGGGCGTGCCCGGGTAGGGATCGCCCCAGCAGAGGATCTCACCGAGGTCGGTCAGCCCGCACACCGCATTGGCATCCTGGTCCACGGCAACCTTGGTGTAGACGGCAGGAGGCTCAAGGTCCCCCAGGTACGCGTTCCACCCTTGGCACTCGATGTCCCCCTCGACGCGTACCGCGCACTCCGTGGCATAGCCGAACCCGCTGTTGTCGACGTCGACGTAGAACTCCGCCCAAGTGTGAAACGAACCTCGGATCATGTCGTAGAGCAGCCCGGATTCGTGGATTCCGGAGAGCTGGGCCCCGCCCTCGATGCGCGTGAAGGGCCCTGGGGCGACATCGGGCAGATCGGGGACACGCCAAATCGCATAACATTCGATTTCACCATCCGTTCGAAGGCCGCACGCCCAATACCCCGACTCGTAGTCAGCGCCTACCGCGACCTGAGTGTAGGTGGTCCCGACCCCGAACCACTCCCACACGGCATCACCCATACATTGCAACCCCCCATCAGAAGCCGCACCGCAAATAAACCCGTTGTAGACGTCCACATCGACCCACTGCAGAAGCCAATCCATCGCGAGCACCTCCTTGAACGACGACCAACAGACCGGGTAATGGTCGACGGTAAGCGCGCAAGAGTGCCGGCTGGTGTCGATAATGGTGTAGGAATAGGGCTCGACCGGCCCTGGAAGCGGATCCGCATCGGTGTCGGTGTCCGTGTCCGTGTCCGTGTCCGTGTCCGTGTCCGTGTCCGTGTCCGTGTCCGTGTCCGTGTCCGTGTCCGTGTCCGTGTCCGAGATCGGAAGAGCGTCGTGTAGGGAAGGAGTGTTCAGAGCCGGGG
>CAIUDO010000098.1 GCA_903897935.1 uncultured Pseudomonadota bacterium | reverse complement strand
TCGCCGCCCACCCGCAGCGGGAGCAGCGTATCCCCGGGGACGCCGGGGGAAGCGCCGAGACGGAGCTGCGCCGGGAGGTGACGCCAGCGGGCGGGCGGGGTGCCGACCGACGCCTCCGGTGATCCCGTGGGTCCAAGCCAGATCGCGCCGCTGACGCAGGCGACGCGGGCGCACAGCAGGGCGAGCAGCGGCTCGGCGAGCGCGTCCGGGGCGTCGGCGCTGGTGAGCAGCTCACCGATCGCGAGCTGGGTTTGCTGCAGCCGCGAGAGCGCTGCCAGGCGCTCGCGATCCTCGGCGAGATCCCTGGCGAGCTTCCCCGCATCTTCGAGGGCGATCTTTCGCGTTTGCAGCAGCAGGGCGAGGTCGGACACGGAGTCGTGCAGGGCGAAGTCGTCGAGCGTCAGGTCGAGCGCGGTGAGGTCCGCGAGGTCGGTGACCAACGGAGAGCCCAGGAACGCGAGGCGGTCCTGGTCGAGCTCCACGAACTGACCGCGCAGCCGAAGCCCCCGATCGCGAGCCGACAGCGACACCTGCGCGTCCAACCGGGAATGCAGCGATGCAAACGTCGTGATCCCGCGCGGGCGTTCGATCCGGAGGTGATCGGCCAGCGGCGCGCCCGCGCCAACCTCGGGCAGCAGGCGCCGCAACGACGCGCCGAGCCCGCAGATCTCGAGCCTCGTCCCCACGATCACGTGGAACGGGAACGCGACGGCGAGCAGATCGTCGGCCGACCGCAGCACCGATCATCTCCCCACCAGCGGCGATACGGCGACCGTGAACACGTCATGATCGGCGCCGGACGCCCGGCTGTCCCGGATGCTGACGGCGGCTTCGCAGTCAAACTCCAGCGCCAACCCCTCGAGGAGCCCGACCACGAACGGCTGAAGGCCGGGCCGCGAGCTGTAGTAGTGAACGTCGAAGCTCCCGTCGGCGTTGTCCTCCACGGAGAAGCTCGGGGCGTCCATGTCGGGGAACGTCGCGCCCAGGCGGGTATGCATATTGTCCAGGTTTCGGACGAACTGCTTCAGGTCGCGGCCGGCGAGCTTGAAGATGTGCGCGTACCCGTGGTCGCGCGCGTAGGTGATCCAGTGGCGTCCGAAGGTGCGGAGGATGTCAGCGGCCGGCGCGCCGAGCTCGGCGGAGGCCGCGCCCACGAGCTGGTAGGTCACGCTGTCGGCGTAGGTTTGCATGCGGTTGAACTCGGGGGCGGTCACCCCCGCGTGCGCCTTGATGCGGGCCCACACCTCGTCGCCGAACTGACGCCGCACCAGATCTTCCACGGCCAGGTTCACGAGACCGTACATCGGCCCTCCACGTACGGGGCTTCATCGGCGTGCGGGCCGACGGCTTGAGCAACGTCATCGCGTCGGTTCGAACTGGGGGTGGGCGAGCAGGCGCTCCGCGTAGGCGCCCATCGCGGCGTCCCCGCCGGCGCGCACCTCGGCCGGCCAGCGCGCGCTGCTCCCGCGCCAACGATCGAGCCAGGATGCTGGTAGCAAGGGCCATGGCCGATAGGACGAATAACCGCGTCCACGGTTTCTGCCTCCACTGGCCCGGCATAGGTGCGTGGGGGTAGCACCGAAGCAGAAGGCGACACAAGCCCCCCGCCCAGCGTACGCGAGCTCTCGGGGCCTCCGCGCCCGGCCGTCTCGAGCCGTCCGACACAAGGCAAACCCAGGCAAACCCGCCTACCCCGCGACCGCAGGGCGCACCTCCCTCGCGCGAGCGCCCTCGCTCCTCGACAGCCACCGCTCCACGCACCGACTCTCAGCTCACGAACGGCAAACACACCTGCCGGCAAGCACGCCGCGGAGGCGGGCCCGTACTCTCCACCGCAACGAACTGACTCCGACGTACCCACTCCGCCGCCTCCGGCGGCAGCACCGCCCCGAACGGACGCAACCGTCCCGGACACCGAGGGCAGGCGTGCCCGTCCACGTCGTACACCCGGGACAAGAGCCTCGCCCACGCCTCCCGGTACCGCTCCGTCGGCTCGAACCGCTGCGTCCCGAACCACCGGCCTTGCACCGCCACGCGACCCACCGGCACCACCTTCGGTCGGAGTCGCGCCGCCGGCGCCAGCACACCGAACGCCCGCACCTGGTGCTGACGCGGCGGAGGCACCAGCCACGCCAGTCGACGCAACAGCGCCAGGGGGTGAAGTCGCAACTCACCCTGCCCGCTCCGCGACGGACTCCGAAGCACGAACCGCACCTGCTCCTCGTCCACCACCTCCACCTGCGCCTCCGCGAACAGCGGCCGAGCCACGTACCGGATGAGTTGAGCCCGACCCGCACGGTCGTCTGCTCGCACGCGCACGCTCGTGTTCACCTCGAACCCACTCCGCACCCGACGCGGGCCGCTGGCCGACACGCCCGACGGCTCGCTCGCGCCCGACAGCCACCAACCATCGTCCGGTCGCGGCGCCGGGACCTCCTCGAGATACCCACGACGACCCAGCCAGCCCGACAGGATCGACCGATACGCACGGCTATTGGTGGCTGGCGTGGACGTGGGAGAACCTGATGTTCTCCTGCCGCAACTGCAACCAGTCGCCGTACAAGCTTGATATCAGAGCGAATGAAATGAGCTCTGATAT
>CAIUDO010000097.1 GCA_903897935.1 uncultured Pseudomonadota bacterium | reverse complement strand
GCGTCTCCGATGCGCCGGGAGAGCCGGCCCTCGATCTCGACGAGGCCGCGCTCGAGGCGCTCGCGCAGGCGCGCCTCCAGGTTGTCGAAGCGCGCGTCGAGGCCCTCCCGCTGCCGGCTCGCGACCAGCAGCTGGATCGCTTGCTCGAGGTCGGCCGCGCGCAGCCGCGCCTCCGCGATCAGCCCGAGCATGTCGACCAGATCGTCGACGCGGTCGTGGAGGTCGGGGTCGCGGAGGCGGGCGAGCACCGCCTGCTCGCTCGGGGTCACGGGGAAATAGGAGACGTGGGTCTTGGCCTTCATAGGGGTGCTTCTTCCTCGGCGCGGGCCAGGGTCAGGACGATGTCACCCCCGGCGAGGGACAGCCGGGGCGGGAGCAGCCGATCGAGCGCCCCGTGTTCGTGGAGCTGGGTGAGGTAGCCGCGGACGCGCTCTTCGAGGTGGCCGTCGGGCTCTCGCTCCTTGGCGAGCCAGGTGTCGACGTGGTCGGGCAGGGCGCCGGTGTCTTGGTGACCCCCGACCGGCAGGTGCAGGTCGTACCCCGAGGCCGCGACGGCGCGCGCGAGCGCGAGTGGGCCGGTGTACCAGGAGGGGTGGTTGGGGTCTCCGGCGACGAGCTGTCGGAGGAGCGCCAGCTTCACGAGGGTGCGATCGCACGCGAGCCCGGGGAGGTCGGCGAGGGACGGGAACCGGAGGCCACGGGTGCGCGCTCGCAGCGTCGTCATCGAGATCATCAGCACCTCACCGTCGAACGGCGGGTAGCTGTAGCGGCCGTCGTCGTCTTCGAAGATGACTACCGGGCGGGCCCGGAGGCTGAGCTTGCCGGACAGCAGCTCGGCGAACCGGCGCGCCCGTTGGATAGCGAGGTAGTAATCACCCTGGTGCTTCGCTGCCTTTCGCACCACCTCGACGACCCACGCGTCGTCCCCGCGCGCGTGGCCGAGCGATGAGCCCACCGACAAGAACAGCGCGTCGACCTCGGTGAAGTCCTTGTCGTCGAAGAACATGCCCTTGACGTGGTCGCCCTTGAAGCGGGCGTTTCGCAGCACCGTGGCCGCGCGGAGCATCACCCGGGGGCGCTCGGGGTCGAGCGCGCGGGCGGGCAGGGTGAGCAAGCCCCAAAAGCGGGTGACCGCCTCTCGCTCGAACGATCGGGCCTGGTCGTGCCATTGGTGGTCGAGTTGGTTCGCGAGCACGAGCGCGTCCTGCATGTCGTCTGCCTTGGAGCGGTCCTACCCTGGCTGCGCGGTGGCGTCTCGAACCTCGCGCGCCTGGGTCCGACCGCATTATCCACTTCGGCATGAGCACCGACGACTCGTGCCCCCTCGCCCGGGCGGTTTGGGCCTTTCGAGCCGATCCATCGGACGCGAACCACGCGGCGTGCATGGCCGCGTTGGTCGAGGACGTGGTGTACCTGCCGGCGCCACCGATCGGGGCCACCACGACGGGCCACGAGCCGACGTTCCAGATCGTCGCGTCGGTGGGGCGGAGCGTGTTGGTCGGCGAAGCCGGGGGCACACAGGCCGTGTGGGCGTTCGCGGACCGCGCGTCCGCTGAGGCCTTCTGCGCGCGGGCGCCCGGGTGGCTCGCGGAGCCGGTCCCGGCGCCGGTCGCGGCGCACGTCGCCGCGAGCGCGGGCTTGTCGTTGCTCGTGGATCCTGCAGGCGCCATGTTGTTGATTGATCCGCCGATGATGTCCTGGGGGGTCTGTCCGCGGCGGCCCGCGGCGAGCCCTGCCTTCCCGGCTGCGTTCGCGGCATGGAACGCCGAACGGAGTCCGTGGACGCGCGATCCGCTGGCGGCAGCCATCGTCGACGCCACGTTCTACGTGTTCGAGGCGGAGGCCGAGCTCGCGCCGGACGTGACGGTCGCGCGCGCGTACGGGCGCGGGATCGTCCTGGAGTCGCTGAACGGGGTTCTGTACTTGATGGCGAGCACGGATCGCGCGACGGTGGCGGGGTGGTGCGCGGGCACGGGGTGTCGGCCGATGGCGATGGATGGGGCCGGCTTGTTGGCCGTGGGGGCGGCGTTCGGCGTCGACGTGGGGCTGATGATCGGGTCGGAGCGCGCGCTGGCGGTGGGTCCGGAGGAGCCTGGGTGGCCGCGGCGCCACTTGTTGGGCTCGGACTTCGTGGCGTAGGCTCGGGGCTCGCGGGGTTCGTGGCGGCGTCTCCGGTCACCAGCCGAGCACGCTCATGTCGCAGCGCGGACGATCAACCACTGCTCCCAGGCGAGCTCGGGCTCGAGGTCCGCGTACCCGCGCGACTGCTCGAGCGCGATGGCGTCGCGGCGCTCCATGGTGATCGCCGGGCTCTGTTCGACGATGGTCTCCACCTCCGCTCGGGTCAGCGGGCGCCCCTCGCGCCGCTCGGCCGCGAAGAGCACCGCTGCCAGGCTGGGTAGGATCACCGGGACGAGCGCGGCGGCGGTGACGGACTTCTCCCCGGGCGCCAGGAACCGCCAGACGCCGAACGGGTTGTGTCGGCCGTCGTTCGGGGGGTGCCGATGGTCCGGCCAGCGCTCGATGGCGCGGCGATCGGACGCCAGGTCGGGCTGGAAGGTGTGGCCCGAACCGAGCGCCGGCGCCTCGGTCAGCTGGTAGACGCTGAAGGTGTCCAGCCAGGCGATCGCGGCGGGAGCGTCGTCCAGGGTGATCTGTGCGTCCGGCAGGTCGAAGATGTGCATGCCGCGCGTGAACACGGCGCCGTCGGGGCCGCGCGCG
>CAIUDO010000096.1 GCA_903897935.1 uncultured Pseudomonadota bacterium | reverse complement strand
GCCGCCGACGACCTCGCCGAGTGGATCCGCCTCACCGCCAACGGGCGCGAGGTGTTCGTCTACGGCGGGTCGTACGGCACCACGCTCGCGCACCGCTTGTTGCAGCGCCACCCCGACCTCGCCGACGGCGTCGTGCTCGACTCCATCGCGATCGACGTCGATCACCGCGTCTATGACGCCGAGTACGACGACGTGGCCCGTGGCCTCCTCGACCTGTGCGCGGCCGACGAGCGCTGCGCGGAGTCGCTCGGCGACGACCCCGAAGCCACCGCGCTCGACGCGGTCGCGTTCGTCGACGCGGGCGGGTGCGACGCGGTCGACGGCGAGACCCTCCGCGCGGGGGTCGGCTCGTTCGCCGCCGACGCCACCCTGCGTGGCTTCGCGCCCGCGCTCCTGGCCCGCGCCGGCCGCTGCAACGACGACGACGCCAGCGACATCGCGCGGCTCATCGACCTGTTCGTGAACCGCGACCCCCACTTCACCGAGACCTTGTACAGCCCGGTCCTGTTCCGGAACATCGAGCTGTCCGAGCAGTGGCCGGAGCCGTGGCCTACGCAAGAGGAGGTCGAAGCGGCCCACCACGCCGCGATCTTCAGCGTCGGCCTCGGGCCCTCGTCGCGGCCCCTGCTCGACCTGTGGCCACGTTACCCGTGGTCGCCAGAAGATGACGCGCTCGCGGTCACCGACACCCCGCTCCTGATGCTGCAGGGCGGCCTCGACCCGCAGACGCCTCTCGCCCGAACAGCGGAGGTGCAAGACCACTTCTCCGGGGACGGCCAGCACTTCGTGCTGTTCCCGCAGGGCGCCCACATCCTGCTCGGATCGACGCCCGGGCGCGGCGGCGACTGCGCGACCCGCCTGCTCGAAGCGTTCCTCGACGACCCGTACGCCGCCCCCGACGCGTCTTGCGTCGACACCATCGATCCGGTCGACTTCGACGGCCAGCCGCTCGCCAGCGCGCTCCTGATGGGTGGGTGCAGCCGCTTCGGGCAGGCTGTGGGGGCCGAAAGGCGGGCGCCGTCGGGCTCGTCGGGCTCGCCGTGGCCTGGCGGAGGCGCCGGGTGTAACGCCTCGCCCCGCTGCGGCGTGGAGGGTCCGGAGGTCGAGATGGCGACACCGGACGTGTGTGTGGTCGGGGGTGGAGTCGCTGGGTTGGCGGCCGCGATCGCGGCAGCGCAGCGCGGCGCGTCGGTGGTGCTGCTGGAGTCCACCGGCGCGCTGGGCGGACGGGCCCGCTCGACGGCGGTCGACGGGTTCGTGTTCAACCTGGGGCCGCACGCGTGGTTCACGACCGGGGCAGCCGTCGCGAGCCTTCGCGCGCTGGGGGTGCCGGACCCTCCCGGGTTCATGCCGACCGGCGGGGCCTGCGTCGTCACCGCGGACGACGTCATCGACCTGTCGTTCGCCGCGCTGTGGCGGGGGGAGGGCCCCGGCCTCGCTGCGTCGGCGTCGATCGCCGCTTCGGTGGTGGGGCTGGGACTGCGGGCGCCGGCCGGATCGGTCGCGTCCTGGCTGCACGATCGGGACCCCGCAGCCGCAGCGTACCTGTTGGCCCTCGGGCGCCTCACCACCTACGTCAACGATCCCGCCCACCTCCCCGTGGCCACGGTGGCCCACCAGCTCGCCAGCGCGCGGCTCGGGGTGCGTTACCTCGACGGCGGCTGGGGCCAGCTCGTCGCGAGCCTCGCGTCCCGGGCGGCAGCGGTAGGGGTCACGGTCCGCACCCGGTGCCCCGTGTCGCGCGTCGCCGCGGGCGCCGTAGCGTTGCGGGACGGCGCGTCGCTCACGCCCGGCCGCGTGGTCGTCACCGGCACACTCGACACGGTCGCCGACCTGTGCCCGACCCCGGATCTCCAGGCGCGGCGCGCGACCGCGCGGCCCGCGCGACTCACGACCCTCGATCTCGGGCTGTCCGCGCTGCCCGTCCCGGAGCGCACGTTCGCCCTCGGTGTCGACGCGCCGGTGTACTTCTCGGTGCACTCGACGGCGGCCGGACTGGCGCCGGAAGGCCAGGTGATGGCGCACGCCGCCTGGTACCGCGCCCCCGGCGACGACGCCGACCACACCGCGGACCTCGAGCGCCTGATGGACCGGGTGCAGCCCGGCTGGCGCGACCGCGTCCGCGCCCGCCGGGTCCTGCGCAGCGTGGTGGTGTGCTCCGACCCCCCAGCCATCGAGCGCCGGCGGGCCGCCGGGGCCGACGCCGGTCCTGGCGTGACCATCGCGGGAGACTGGGTAGGACCGCACCACCTCGCCGACGCCGCCCTCGCGAGCGGCCTGGACGCAGGCACCGGGTGCGCGTGAGGAGGCGCCGATAGGGTAGGGAGGAACCGCCAAGAGGACGTGATGGATCAGCGCTTGCTCGAACCCCACCGCCGGGACCTGTGGGCGATCGGCTACCGTATGTGTGGTGTCGCCGCGGACGCCGACGAGGTCGTGCAGGAGGCGTTCCTGCGCGCCGTCGAGCGCCCCCCCGACCTCTCCCGCCCGCTGGGGCCGTGGCTGCGCGCCGTGGTGCTCAACTTGTCCCGCGACCGGCTCCGGCGCCGGCGCCGCGCGGGCTACATCGGCCCATGGTTGCCCCAGCCGGTCGACGTCGACGACTGGGTCGACACCCTCCCCGGCCCGGAGGCCCGCGTCAGCGCGCGCGAGAGCGTCTCGTATGGGTTCCTGGTGGCGCTCGAGGCGCTCACCCCGCAGCAGCGCGCCGTGCTGCTCGTGCGCGACGTCCTGGACTACGACGGCGACGAGGCGGCCGCGCTGCTCGGCCTCAGCCCGGCGAACGTGCGCGTGGTGTTGCACCGCGCGCGGCGCCGCCTCGCGGACTGGCAGGCTCGGCGTCAGCCGCTCGACGCCGCCCACGACGAGCGCGCCCGAGCGGCGCTCACCCGCCTGCTGACCTGCTTGTCGACGGGCGACGTCGAAGGCGCCCGGGCCGCGTTCACCGAAGACGCGGTCGCGCGCTCCGACGGCGGCGGGATCGTGTCGGCCGCGCGGGTCCCGCTCGTAGGACCGCCCCGCATCGTGCAGGTCTACGCAAAGCTCGCCGCACACGCCACGCTGCTGTCCGCCAGCTTCGTGCGGCGCAACGGCTTGTGGGCGTTCGCCGGGGCCCTCGCGCCGCGCGCCGGCGACCCGGACGGCTTCGTGCAGCTCGTCGAGCTGGCCCCCGACGGCCGGATCGCCCGCTTCTACAGCGTGCTCACCCCCACCAAGCGCTGAGGGCGAGGGCGAGGGCGGCGGAGCGACGGGTACGAGGAGCCCCTCAGTTGTTCGGTGCGCCCTCGTTGATCCACGTCTCGAGGATCAGGAGGTCAGCCGCCGACCAGAACGGCCCGCCGCGCGGCATCCGGTTGCCCGCGCCACCGACGGTGCCTTGCGTGCCGTTCAGCTTGTGCCACAGGTAGCTGTTGGCGGTGTCGAACGGCTCGATGCGCGCCATCCCCGGCACGTCCTCGGACGGCTGCCCGACCATCGAGGCCCACCCAGTCATCGCGAACCCACCGTCGGCGCCGTCGATGTGGCAGCCGTAGCAGTCGCGCACGAACAGGCCGTCGTAGATGTCCACCGCGAAGCTGTAGGTGTACGCGAGGTCGACGCCGTCGCAGTCCTGGTCGATCCCGTCCCCGCGCACCTCGGGCGCGCCCGGGTAGACCGACGCGTCGCCGTCGTCGCAGTCGTCGCCCACCACGAACCCGTCGCCGTCGCCGTCCGCCGCCGCGCACGCGTCGTTCGCCGCGCCCGGCGTGCCCCGGTCGCCCAGGCCGTACGCCGACGACGCCTCACACCAGTTCGCCGCGTCGTCGTTCGCCGCCGCATCGGTCGACGCCGGATCGAGCGTCATCGACGCCCCGTTCGGGTCGGGGAAGCCGGGCCCGCCG
>CAIUDO010000095.1 GCA_903897935.1 uncultured Pseudomonadota bacterium | reverse complement strand
TCGGAGAACGAGAGCGGCTCGACCAGCCAACGGACACGCGTGTTGTCGCGGGGATCTTCGCTCACTCCGTACAGCTCGGACCGGCGGCGACGCTCGGCGCGCTCCCGCTCCTCGACGCACCGCTCCACGGCGTCGAGCGCGCCCCGCGACTCGTGCAACGCGACCACTTCGAGCTCGATCGCCTGCGACGGTCGTGTCACCGCCCGCACCAACACCGCCGGCTCGTCGCCGGGCGGCAGCCCGACGGGCTCGGCGTCCACCCATCGCGGGACCCCGTCGGCGACCAGCACCTCGAACGGCGCCGGGCAGGCGGGCACACCGGCGTCACGCGCCTCCTCGGCCGAGGTCGTGGGCGCGTCTTCGTCTTCGTCGTCGCCCGAAAAGTGCTCGAACAACGACGGCCCGAGCCCCGCGCCCAGCGCCAGGACAACGAACCCGATGACCGAGCTCCACTCGCGCGCGTACGACCGGATCTCGCCGCGCGCGATCGCGGCGACGCGCCCGAGCGCGGCCCTCACCGGCCCTCCCCGAGCAGCCGACGCGGGAACCGGTCGAGCAGCACGCCCGCCCCGAACACCACCCCGACCGCGGTGAGCGCGTTCATCGCGGCCCCGACCCACGCGGCGAGCGACGCCGCCTCGCTGCCAGCGCCCGCGAGGGGCAGCCACGCGGGCGCTGCCGCCGCGGCCCCGACCGCGAACATCACGCCCGAACCCATGAGCACGATCGCCGCGAATTGCACGGCCTCCCGCGACGTGCGCGCCAGCAGGCCCACCACCACGAACGCGGCGTCGACGAGGGCCACCGCGCCGACCGCCCGCGCGAGGTCGGCGGCGGGCGGCGCGAGCACCATCAACGAGCGCCCGCCGAACACAAGCACCTGCCCGAACAACACGACGGCGAACAACACAGAGAGCGCGCACGCGGCCAGCCACCGGGACGCCGCGAGGTGGCGCGCGGAGACCCCAGCCGAGAGCAAGCCCTCCGTGACCCCATCCGCCTGGTCGCCGCCACCAGCGACGCCGTACACATAGTAGACAGGCAAGCTCAAGCCGAAGACCAAGTAACCAACCACGATCGCGAGCGGGACGTCGCTGGACGGGGTCTCGACCTGCGACACCCACGCGAGGCGTACGTCGTCGATCGGGTCGCCGCCGACCGCCGAGACGACGGACTCCACCGCGCGCCGACCCGCCGCCTGGATGGCGTCTTCGACCTTCTCGTGGTCCCCCTCGCGCTCCGCGACGGCCCACACGCTCCACCGCCACCGCGTCGCGCGCTCGGGGGTCCGCGCCGCTGCCAGGCCGTCGCCCTCCACCACCCGCACGATGGCAGCGTCGGCTTCGTCGTCGCCCCACACCGCGAACGGATCGTCGACGATGACGACGGTGAACCCCTGCTCCTCGAGCGCGAGCTCCAACCCGAGCTCGACCGGCAGGTCTGGGGGCACCGCGACCACCGGGGTGAGCACGCCGTAGGTGCTCACCATCGTCCCGATGGCGATGGCCGCCGGCGGCCCGAGCAGCACCGGTAGCAAGAACGAGCGCAGGAGCGCACCGGTGCGAACCGCCCGCACCACCTCGATCATCGCCAACAACCAGATCGGGTGCGTCATCCACGGACCAGCTGGAGGAACGCGTCGTCGAGGTCCGCGGCCCCGGTGCGCTCGACGAGCTCCCGCGGGGTGCCGACGGCGTGGATACGCCCACGAAACAGCACGATCACGCGGTCACACAGCAGGGTGGCCTCGCGCATGACGTGGGTCGAGAACAAGACGGCGGCGCCGGCGCTGCGCATCGTGCGCACGTCGTCGAGCAGCTCCGCGGACGCCATGACGTCCAACCCGGCGGTGGGTTCGTCGAGGATCAGCACCTTCGGACGGTGCACGGCCGCGCACGCGATGCGGAGGCGTTGCCGCATGCCCGTCGACAACGCCTCCGTGCGACGGTGCTCGAACGCCCGAACCGAGAACCGGTCGAGCGCCTCTTCTACCGAGGCCTTCGGGTCGGGCAAGCCGCGCAGGCCGGCGAACATCATCAGGCTCTCGCGCGCGGTCAGCCGGGACGGCAACCCGCTCGTCGTCGACAAGAACCCGAGCTCGCGGCGCACGGTGAGTGGGTCCACCGCCGGGTCCTTGCCGCACAGCAGCGCAGTCCCCGCGGTCGGGCGGTCGAGGCCGGTGAGCAGCCGCAAGGTGGTCGTCTTGCCCGCGCCGTTCGGCCCGAGCAACCCGACGACCTCCCCCGGAGCGACCTCGAACGAAGCGTCGTCGAGCGCCACCACGGGAGGCGCGCGGCGGCCTTGTGGGTAGGACCGGGAGAGGCCACGAGCGACGACGAGGGGCTGCACGACGCAGAGCGTACCACGCGCGGTGACGCTCCCGTTCCGACTCGCGTTAGACAGCAGCGGTCCGGGAGGCGACGTGTTCGAGCGGTCGGGTCGCGCGAGGGTGGTCGGCGCGGCGCGCCCCGGGCGCTCGCCATGAGCGCCGAAGTGCTCGAGTGTGTGCCGGATCTGAGCGGGGTCCGCGCCGAGGAGTGGGACGCGCTCGTCACCGCCGATCACCCGTTCATGGAGCACAGGTTCTTGCGCCTGCTCGAGCAGAGCGGAGCCGTCGGCGGGCGCACCGGCTGGTCGCCGCTGCACCTGCTTCAGAGGTCGCATGGTCCGGGCGGGCCCCAGCTCACGGGCGCGATGGCGATGTACGGCAAGACGCACAGCCAAGGCGAGTACATCTTCGATTTCGCTTGGGCGAACGCGGCGATGCGGGCCGGCATCCGCTACTACCCGAAGCTCGTGTGCGCGGCGCCGTTCACGCCCGCCACTGGGCCCCGCCTGCTCGGCGCGGCGCCGGATCGGCTGCTCGCCGGGGTCGAAGCGGCTGCGGAGCGCGTCGGGGCGAGCTCCGCGCACGTCTTGTTCCTGACCGACGCCGAGGCCACAGCCGCCGCCGCCCGTCCGGGCTGGATCCGTCGGCTGACGTGGCAATACCACTTCGAGAACCAGGGGTGGCCGGACTTCGAGTCGTTCCTGGCGAGCTTTCGCAGCCATGCGCGCAAGGAGGTGCGGCGGGAGCGGCGGCGCGTCGCCGAGAGCGGGCTGCGGCTGCAGGTCGTCGAGGGGGCCGACCTCACCGAGCGCCAATGGCGAGCGTTATACCCCCTCTATCTGGACACCGTCGACAAGAAGGGCGCGTACGCGTACTTGCCCCAGCAGTTCTTCGACGGCCTCCGCGACCACCTGGCGCACCGCGTCGTGGTCTCGTTGGCATCCGACGGTGACGAGGTCGTAGGCGCCGCGATCGCGTACCGGCGCGGCCGCTCGTTGTACGGGCGCAACTGGGGCGCGACCCGGGAGGTCCCAGGGCTGCACTTCGAGCTGTGCTTCTACCAGCTCATCGACTACGCGCTCGAGCGCGGGATCACCCACTTCGAAGCGGGCGCGCAGGGCGAGCACAAGATCCGCCGGGGCTTCTTGCCTGCCGCCACCCACAGCGTGCATTGGATCCGACACCGCGGGCTCGCGCACGCGGTGCGCGAGGCGATGATCGAGGAAGAAGCGGCGGCACGGGCGCACATGGAGGCGCTGGCGGCGTACAGTCCGTTTCGCTGACGCGGCGGCTATCCAGCCGCCGAGACCTCGGAGATCACGATGATCAGCGCGCTGAAGCCGAACGCCGCGAACACGCCGAGCACCACCGCGAGGCCGTAGGCGAGCGACGGTGACAACAACGACGGCGCCTCGGCTTGCGGGCGGGGCGCTGGGGCCCGTTCGATCGGCCGGATCGGCGGTGGCGCGATGCTCGGCGCGATCGTCGCCGCCATCTGAAGCACCGGCGGCGGCGCCGCGACGGGAGGCGGCGCGACCTCACGCGGCGCCTTCCACGCGGCCTCGGCGGCGTCGAGCCAGCCAATGAGCGCGTCCATGTCGGGCAGGCGCTTGGCCGGGTCTGGGTCCGTCGCCTTCTGGATGAGCCGCGCCAGCCATGGCGGGGCCGACTCACCAGGATCCAGCGGCTCGGCGCGCGTCTTCCACTGGAGCGCGCGCTGGTTCGCGTCGCGGTCGCTGCGCAGCGCCGCCGGGAACGCGGACCGGCCCGTGATGGCCTCGTAGAACACGACGCCGAGCGCGTAGAGGTCCGACCGCGGGCCCTGGTCGTTGCCAGCGATGACCTCCGGCGCGACGTAGGCGATCTGGCCGCTCGGCAGGTCTGCCGAGGTGGTCGAGCGGGCCGAGTCCAGCGCGAGGTCGAAGCCGACGAGGCGCGCGCTCCAGTTCGGGCCGATCTGGATCTTGGACGGGTTCACGTCACGGTGCACGATCGAGTTGTTGTGCACCTCCGCGAGCGCCTCGGCGACGCGGCGGATGACCTGACAGGCGTCCTTCCAATCGAGCGGGCCGGTGATCAACCAGTCGGCCAGCGCGTCGCCGTCGAACCAGTCGGTGGCCAGGTACACGAGGCGCCGAGACTCGTCGCGCCCGAAGTCCAACACCTTGGGCAAGCACGGGTGGTCGAGCACACGCAGCGCGTCGTGCTCCCGCTGGAGCCGCTTCTCGGTGTCGGAGCCGATCGACGCGACCGCGAGCAGGCCCGAGCGCTCGTCGTCGCCTTCGCCCTTCCGACACAAGAAGCGCTGCGGATCGCCGAACGCGACGAGATCGTCGACCTCCCACTCGCCGATCCGTCCGCCGACGAGGCTCACGATCTCACCGCTCGACACGGAACCTCCCCTTGCTCTTGCCACCCGCGGTGACCATGCCCTCGTACACGCCGTCTTTGACGACGCCCGAATAGAAGGTTCCAGTGCCCTTCTCGACCAGCGCGACGCTCGCCGAACCGTCGACCAGCAAGGAGTAGGTGCCCGGCGCGGAGAGCGCGGCCACGGTTCCATCGGTGTACTTCACGACGCCCTGAACCTTGCCGTCCGGCAAGAACTCCAGCGTGATCTCCGCGGTGCGCCCTGCGGCCTTGCCCGCGTAGGTCCCCTGCAGCTTCGAGACGTCCGCCGGCAGCGGATCGGGGCGTTTCACCTCGATCGTCGGGGTGGTGAACGGCGGCGGAGGCAGCACCGCAGCGGGCTCTTCGTCGATCAGGTCGGCGCGGCTGCGCACGGGAGGCGGCGCGTACACGGAGATGTCGCTCGGCCCGCTCTGGCTGCCCGCGCTGTGCACGACCGGCTCGGGAGCGACCGCCTCCGCCTCGACCTTGGGGGAGCGGCGCGACGAAGCCGTGGTCCCGACCGGCGCCGCGGCGGCAGCCGACGGCGACGCCTCGTCAGGAGGAGGGATCTCCTCCGGCGGCACGCCCTCGACGGGGAGGTCCGCCGGCGGCGGCGCGACCGGCGCGGCGACCGGGGCCGCAGGAGGGGCGGCGGCGACGGGCGCGGCCGCCGGAGGGCGAGCACCGAGCCGCGTGTCCGGCCCGATCGTGAACCAAAGCCCGAGCACGATCGCGGTCGTGATCAGGAACGACGCCGTGAACGCGCCGATCAACTTCGCCGAGATGTTGGGGTCGAGCTCTGGGGCCTCAGCGGCTGGTGCCGGGGCGGCGCGCGCAGCCAGCTTGGGTGCCGGCGCCACCGGCGCCACCGGGGCACGCATCGGCGGGGGCGGCGACTGTGGCGTCATCGACGGCTTGGGCGACGCCATCGGGGCCGGCGACGGCGTGGCCGCGGCCGCGCGCG
>CAIUDO010000094.1 GCA_903897935.1 uncultured Pseudomonadota bacterium | reverse complement strand
GACGATCGCCGTGTAGCCCTCGTAGAGCAGCGCCGCCCACGACTGCGTTGCGTCGCTGTGGGTGAACGACGGCTGCTGGTCGCTCTCGGCGAGGTACGACAACGAGATCTCGAGGAACATGACCTGCATGCCGACCTCGGCGGCCTGCCGGACCAGCACGGGCCGTAGGTTGAGCCAGATCACGTGGTACAGGTAGATCCGCGCAGCGGAGAACCCGTGCGCGCGCAGCGCTTCGACGAACCGGTCCCCGCCGAGCCGACCGGCGGTCGCCGCCGCTTCGTCCATCGCGCCGGGCGCCGACAACACCGCCCACGCGATGCCCACCGGGACGAGGCTGCGCAGGTCGGCCGGCATGCCGAGCGCGACCACCAGCACCACGACCATCCGCGGCAGCGCGCCGACCACCTCGGCGCCGATCTGCAGCGCCCGATCGAGCCAACCGATGCCGGCCGCGCGGCTGAGGCCCGCGACGGCGGCGAAGCACAACACGAGCGCGCCAGCGCCGATCGCCGGCAAGGTGGCGATCCGCGCCCCTTGCAGCGCGTACTCGAGCAGGGACACGCCCATCGTGTCGGTGCCGAACGGCGGCGCCGCCAGCGGCCCGAGGGCGCGTCGAGACAGATCGGGCGGCGACAAGAAGTCCGGCGCCACCCACGACGCCACCACCATCGTCAGCAACACGGCGGCGATGAACGCCGACGCGACGTTGCGCCCCCCGCCCCTCACCGCGGCACCGCCGGGCCGCCGCGGACCCACAGCGCGACCGCGACCTCCCCGACTGCCTGCGCGAGCAGAAGCGCCGCCGACAACAACGCGAAGCCGCTGGCCGCCGCGAGCACGACGCCAAAGTCCTGGAGCAACGTTCCTTGCCAGAGCAGCTCACCGATTCCGGGCACCTGGAGGACCACCTCGACGACCACCGCGCCCGACAACAAGTGGAGCAGCCGAGACCGGGTCTGGCCGAGCAGGGCGGGCAGAACGTTGGGGAGCGCGTTCGCGAGCTGGCTCTCGCCGCGCAGCACCGCGATCTGCACGTACCGACGCTTGTTCTCCTCCTCGAACACCGAGCGGGTCCCGAGCACGGCGCCCGCGAGCGCGCCGTCGGTGAGGCCGAGCGTGAGCGCGGCGAACCCGAGGCGGACCAGCGCGGGCGTGCCCTCGTACGACAACGCACCCCACGTGATCTGCACGTACGCGGCCCCGAGCAGCGCGAGGATGACGGCGGGCACCAGCCCGAACGCTTGCCACAGCCCGTCGAGTCGCTTCGGGATCTTGCCGAGCGCGGCGAGCACCCCGCCAAGCGCCAGCGGGACGGCCGCCAACCCGAGCAGCGCGGCCGTCTGGGGGAGGGACTCGACCAGCAGCTCACGCACCGGGACGCCCTGCGCCACCCGCCAGCTCCGCCCGAAGTCGCCCTCGAGCGCGGACTGCACCCACGCCGCGTAGAACTCGACCGGGCCCGCGTCGAGGTGCCACCGAACCGCGAGCTCGGTGCGCGCGAGGTCCGGGCAGACCCCAGGCGGGCACAAGATGCTCGCCGGGTCGCCGGGGAGCGCCCACAACACCGCCGAGATCGCGGCCGGGACGATCAGGGGGAGCACGATCGCCGCTCCCCCGCGGATCATCGGTGGGATCCACCAGGACAACTAGCCTTCCTCGAGCTTCCAGCCGTCGAACTCGGTGAAGTAGTAGTAGGGTGCGATGGTGTTGTTCCGGACCTCGTTCCGCCACGCGCTCTTGGTGTCGAGCTTCCAGAGGAACAAGTACGGCAGGTTCTCGGCCAACAACGCGTGCAGCTCGTGGTACGCGTCACGCGCCTCGGTGTCGGTCCGCGCGGCCTCGTAGCGGGCGAGCAGCTCGTCGGTGGTCTTGTCGCTGTAGTTGAAGATGTTGAGCGCGCCCTTCGTGCCGCTGCGCGTCTGGAACAGCGGGTTGACGTCTTCGACGAGCCCGAACGACCACTTGCCGATCAGGAGGTCGTAGTCGCCGAGCTGCCCGGACACCGCCTTGAGGCTCCAGTCGTCGGCGCTGATCTTGTACACTTCGCGATCGAACCCGGCTTGTTGGAGCTGGTTCCCGAGCTGGTTGAGCAGGTCCTTCGCTTCCAGCTCCAGCGGCGCGGCGATGCCGATCTTCAGGTTGATGATCGCGCCCTTGTACAGCCACTTGCCGTTCTGCTGGGTCGCGCCGGCCTGCTTCATCAGGTCGGTGGCCTTCGACAGGTTCGACCGCTCGGTGACCAGCACCGACCGGTTGTAGTACGGCGACGACTGCACGAACGGGCCCGAAACGAACTCGCAGGGCGGGTTCGTGTCCTCGGGATCGACGCCGATGGTGAGCTCACGCAGCGCCGACCGATCGATGCTGTTGTTGAGCGCCTGGCGCACCTTCGTGTCGGTGAGCGGCGCCTTCTTGGTGTTGAGCGCGACGAACCACCACGAGCGGAGATCGTAGCTCTTGAGGGCGACGTCGTCGGACGCGGAGACGTCCGAGCGAAGGCCGGGGCTGACCGCGACCAGCCCGTGCACGCCCGCGTTGATCAGCGTACGCACCTGAACGAACGGATCGACGCTCTCGGCCAGCGAGAGCACCTCGACGCGCGCGCTGTGGTGGGCGTTCGCGTAGGCCTCGAACCGCACCTCCCGCTTGCCGGCCGAACCCTTCATGGCGCCGGTGCCCACCGGGCGCTGGGAGAACTCGCTGTCCGGCGTGACGAGGGTGCCCGAGAACATGTGCGCAGGCAGGATCGAGAACCCGAGGCGCTCGCGCGGCTCGTAGAAGAGCCGCTTGAACGTGATGAGCGCCGAGGCCTCCTTGTCGTCGGCGACGCACGACGCGATCGCTTCGCGGTACGGCTTCGCGATCGGCGACGCCGTCTTCTCGTTCAGCATCGCGTTGATCGTGAAGCAGACGTCGCTGCCCTTGAGCGGCTCACCGTCGTGCCACTTGATGCCGGGCTTGAGGTAGACCTTGATGTTCTGCCCACCGTCGAGCTTCTCGTACTTGAGCACGACGCGGCTTCGCAGCTCGTTCGTGATCGCCGACCGGTAGAACAACCGATCGAACACGAGCTCGTGGCTGCGAAAGTCGACCATAGAACGCGCAAAAAGCGGATTCATGGTGGTGGGCAGCGACTCCTCGTAGTAGGCGACCGTGGCTCCCCCGAGCACGGCGGTCGACACCACAAGGAACGCTGCGAGCGGGCCAGTCGATCCCATCACGCTGCTCCAACCAGATGATCCGCGAGTTCCCGAACCCATCCGAACACGCTCCCTACATGCCCACGCCTTGATCGACCCGCTCTCGGCTCACCCGAAGCGCGAGCACGTCCAACCCGTACCGCGCGGCCTCGAGCGAAGGATAGGACCGGCTCAAGTTGTGCACGATGTCCGTTCCGCGCGCAGGATACCGGTTCGCGGCGTCCCACGCAGCAAGAGAAAGCAGGAAGGTCGGGCACGCGGCCGCGTTCGTGCTTCGCTCCATGGCGTTGATGCGCAGCACGCCGCTCGCCTCGCGGTCCCCTTCCGCTTCGGCGACGAGCGCGAGCGCGCGCAACACACCCACCTCGGCGAGGTCCGCGAACGGCCGGTGAAACCCCTCTTCGGTGCCCGTCGGGGCGACCATGCGCGCCAGCACGTCGCGCCGAACCGCGGCGGCGAGGTCGATGGCCTTCTCCGTCGACACCCGGCTATCTACGCGCGCTTTGGCCGCGAGGTCCGCGAGGAGGCTGCGACCCGCCCACCCGTCGACCGCGGCCGCGCCGGCCCCACGGGCGACGTCCGCCAGGAACGCCGCGTCGCCCGGGACGAGCAGATCGGAGCCGAACAGCAGCTCCAACGGCACCTCGACCTGTGGCGCCGGGCCTTCGACCGGGAGCCGATACCGGCCACCGAACGCCAACAACGCCTCGCGCTCCGCGGGCGCCGCGGCGGCGGCGGTGGCGTCGTGCCACATCGCGAGCGCGACGAGCGCGCCCGGGTCGGCGAACGCGATCGTGTAGGTGGATCCGTCGCGCTCGGGCAACGAATAATGCGGCATCCCAACCAGCTCGGGCCACTCCCCCAACCCGACGGCGGGGAGCTCGAGCGGCAACGAGGACAAGTCGGGCGGCCAAGAGGCCCCCGCTTCGAGCCACGCCCGCCAGGGCTGATGCCAAGGCGCCGCGCCATCCGGCGCGCCGCCGACGTACGCGTCGCTGTGCTTGCGGGCTTCGTCGCGCTCACCGCGCACCGCGTGCGCCACCGTGAGCAGGTGCGCGACCCCCGCAGGATCCGTGGTCTGCGGCGTCTTCCCATACGTCTCGACGATGGCGTTCGCGACGAGCAGCGCCGACTGGCGGTAGAGGCCGGCCGCTTCGGCGTGCGGGCGCGCCGCCGCCAACCCGCCGGCGCGGTTGAGCATGCCGGCGGCCGACTTGAAGTCTCGGTGGTTGACCAACCGGACCCAACCCTTGTTCGTCTCGAACGGCTCACGCACCGTCGGGTCGGCGACCCGCACCTGCCACGCGCCGGCGAGATCGGCGACCGCCTCTGCTTCGACCGCCGGAGCGTCCGACCCCGAGTCCGTGCACGAGGTACCGCCCACAAGCAGGCCGAGGACCAACAACAGCCGGACGCGCATCAGGTCCCTTCACAGTACGTGTTCGAGCCGGCGGCCGAGACGCAGAGCTGCAACGCCTGAGAGGAGTCCTTCCCAGCCGCCTTCGCGTACTCGTACCACTCGCGCGCGTAGACCTTGGTCTGGTTGCGGGCAGCCTCCGCCGCGGACTTGGTCGCGTCGGTCGGGGCGGCGGCGTGGGACGCCTCCGCGGCCTCCCAGGCCGACTGCGCCGCGGCCGCGCGCAGCTTGTACAGCGCGCTCACCCGCGACTTGTACGTCTCGCCGGTCCAGACCGTCTTGTTCTCGAGCGCGACGTTCGACCACCGGATGACCCCGGAGGCGCGCGCCGCGCCGAGCCGCGACAGGTGCAGCGCGTACTTGTAGCAGAGGTCCGGATCGGACTGGTCGACGTCTTCCAGGTGCCGCTTGACGAGCTTCTCCCAGTCTCCCTTACGGCCGGCGGCGTAGGCGTTCGACATGAGGACGCGGCTCACCTTGTCCTTCTCGGTCTGCTTGGCGCCCGCCTGGTACGCCTCTTCGAGGCACTGCTCCTGGCCCTTCGTGAGCTTGCCGAGCATCGCCATCGGCTCGATGGCGGTGAGGTCGTCACAGCTGTCGTCGACGGCGGTGGCCACGCCCGGGTCGACCTTCGCGGCCGCGACCGCGGTCACCGGCGGGGGCGGCAGCGCGATCGGCGCGGCGACCGGCTCCGGATCCGGCGGCGGGCGGGTGACCGGCGGGGGGGGCGGCGGCTCGACCTTCGCGACCACCGGCGGCGGCGGGGGCGGCGGCGGCTCGACCTTCGCGACCACCGGCGGCGGCGG
>CAIUDO010000093.1 GCA_903897935.1 uncultured Pseudomonadota bacterium | reverse complement strand
GACCCCGACCACCATGAGCAGCACCAGCGCGCCTGCCCCCCACCACGCCCCGCCACGCGACGCGACCGGCGCGGGCGGCGCCGACGACACCGCTACCAGCGACGACGTCCCGTCCGTCGTGACCGTCAACGCCGCCGGCCCGACGGTGAGCCCTGGCTCGGCTGGCGTCCAGGTGGCCTCCCTCGGCTCGGCGCCCGCCGCGGCGGCCACCTCCCGCACCAACGCCGGCAGCGCCGCCACGCTCGGATCTGCGCTCACGTCGACACGATCGAGCAGATCGAGCAGCTCCCCGCACGACGCGATCCGCTCGGCCGCGCTGGGCCGCAGCGCGCCCATGATCGCGTCGACGAGCGCCGGCGGGAGGTCCGGCACCAGCAGGGACGGGTGCACCCAATCTCCCGCCGAGATCTTCGCGAACAGGTCGACGATCGAGTCGCCGGGGAACGCCCGGACCCCGGTCACCAGCTCATAGAGGATCGCGCCCAACGAGAAGACGTCCGAGCGCACGTCGGCGCGGCTCGCGTCGCGGATCTGCTCGGGCGCCATGTACGCCGGGGTGCCCATCGTCGCGCCGGTGCGCGTGGTCGCCCCGTCGCTGTCGAGCGCCTTGACGAGCCCGAAGTCCGCGACCCGCGGCACGACCACGCCGTCGACGACCTCGACGAGCACGTTGGCGGGCTTGAGATCGCGGTGGATGACCCCCATCCGGTGCGCCGCGGCGACCCCGCCGAGCACCGCGCGCATCAGCACCACGCTCTGGCCGACCGTCAACCGGGTGTGGACCAACAACGTCGCCAGGGTCGGCCCGTCGACGAACTCCATGACCAGTCCCGGCGACCCACCCACCAGCACCACGTCGGTCACGCCGACCACGTTCGGGTGCCGAAGTGCGGCCTGTACACGCCCTTCCCGCAGCAGCCGCTCCCGCACCGTGCGCTGGGTCGTGGTCAGCAGCTTGAGCGCGTGCTGCGAGCCCAGCAGCTCGTGCGTCACCCGGTACACGACCGCCATGCCGCCTTGGCCGAGCACGCGATCGACCCGATACTGGCCGACGATGGTCCCGCGGGTGAGCTCCACGCTAGAACACCACCGCGAGGCTGCCCGACACCGCCGTCGCCCCGACCAGCACGCCCGACACCACGACCAACCCGTTCGTCTGCGCGCGCAGCGCGCCAAGCTGCTCCCGGGTGAGATCCTGCGAGAGATCCCCGTACATGCGCGCCTTGCCGCCCGCGATCCCGTAGGTGACGGCGCTCGCGACGCCGAGCGCCCCCGCAGTGACCAACAGGGGCGCGCGGGCGCGGTGGGGGCGCGCTTCAGGGACCGCCGGCGCAGCGACCGGCTCGGCGCCCGGGTAGCTCAGCAGCGCGTCCTCCGGGAACACGTACGCGGTGTCGACGACCACGTCGCCCGCGTCGACCACCTGCTGGATCGTCGACCACGACAGCGGGCGCCGCGTCCCGGGCACCCCGTCGAACCACAACGCGCCGGTAGTGGGCGCGGGCACCTCGCGAAACGCCCCGCTCGACGCGTCGAACCCCTCGATCGCAAGCCGGTAGGGGTGCCCCGGCGGCAAGAACGCGTCGTCGAACTGAAAGGTCGGCTCGATCACCCGCGACGCCGCCCCCGCCGCCGCCGCCGCCGGCCCGTCGTTGGCGAGGTACCGGTCGAGGCCGATGATCCGATGGTAGCGCGCAGCGAGCGCTGGCGTGACCGGCGCCCGCACACACGGCAAGCCCGCCACCGCGGCGTCGACCGCGCGCCGGAACCCGGCGTCATCGAGCGACTCGAACGCGCGCACCGCCGAGGCCAACGCGCCCTCGATCGCGGCGGCGTCGACCGGCGCCTCGCAGGCGTCCGACGCGCCGGCCTCCGAGACGCCGAGCGCGCACCACGCGGCGATGACGCGCCTCAAAAGTCACTCAGGTCGAAGACGTACACCGCGCCGACCTCGTCGTGCTCGGGCGCGCCGACGACGAAGTCGGCCTCGGAGCGGTCGTCGACCTGCCCCGCCGCCGCGACCGCGAACCCGAACGCGTCTCCTTCAGCGTCCCCGACAAACCGCACGGCGACGTCCTCGAGCGCGCAGGTGGCGCACGGCATGTCCGACGACAACCAATAGACGGCGCCCCGATCCGAGCGCCAGCCGGGCGCGCCGACGACCAGATCGACATCATCCGGGAGCAGGTTCGACGCTGACAACGCCTGCCCGGCGTGCTCGCCGGTGTCGGACCCCGTCAAGACGCTCGCCGCGACGTCGTTCGCCGGGGTCGCGCCCACCAACGACCCGAGCGCGTCGGCCTCGAACATGTACACCGCGCCCTGGTTCGACCGCGTCGACGACGCCGTCGGCGCCCCGACGATCACCCGCGCGCCCGACAGCCCGCTCACCACCGCGATCGCCGACCCGAACCCCTCGCCCGCGGTGCCGACCACCCGAGCGTCCGCGGCGTCGACGGACAACGCGCCGTCGGTCGCGAGCAGCGCGCCGTCGATGACGACGAGCTCACCGGCGGCGCCGCCCGACGAGGTGAGGATCAGCTCGGGGAGGGCGTCGCCGTCGAGGTCCACCGTGGCCGCGGTCGCGCCGAGGCCGTCGAGCACGCTGGTGTCCGGCGCGTCGACGCTCAGCCCGGAGACCGCCCCGCCGACCTCGGCGAGCGACGACGAGGTGAGCGGGTCCCGCACGACGACCGCGCGACCACCCGACGGCAACCCGGTGATCACCACTCCGCGTCGACCAGCCAGCGCACGAGCCGGCGCGACCGCGAAGCCGAGCTCCTGGGCGTCGAAGCCCACGTGCTCCGCCGACACGGGCAGCGGCCCGGTCGACCAGACGCCGGTCAGATCCGCGACGAGCGCCCGCCCGTCCCCAGCGGGCAGCCCGGCCACGAGGTGCTCGGCGGCACCGAAATCGGACGGGATCGCCGCCAGCACGCCGCCGAGCCGATCCTCGGCCTCGCCGTCCCAGCGCGCGCCGCGCCCGAACGGCGCCGTCGCGTCGCCGACGAGCGGCCCCGGCAACAAGTAGACGGCCCCCGCCGACAAGCCCCCGAACGCCACCTCCGGCGCGCCAACGACGAGATCCTGAAGCGGCCTGCCGTCGATGTTGAAGCCCCCGACCAGCGCGTGCCCGAACCGGCCGCCGGCCGACTCGCCGGCGATCCGATACGCCACCGACGCGCACACCCACGCGGGCCCACGGTCGACCTGCCCGTCGCAGTCGTGGTCGACCCCGTCGCACAGCTCCTCGGCGCCAGGGGCGCGCGTGGCGTCGCTGTCGTCGCAGTCGTCGGCGAGCGCGGCCTCCGTGCCGTCGTCGGGCGGGTCACACGCCAAGAACGTGCTCTCCGGGTCGCCGTGCCCGTCTCCGTCGACGTCGTGGTGCCACGTCGACGGGTCGTCCACGGACGGGTCGTCGTCGTCGACCAGCTCGTCGCAGTCGTCGTCGCTCCCGTTGCAGACCTCGACGGCGTCGGGGTTGATGGCGGCGGACGCGTCGTCGCAGTCGGTGTCGTCGGCGACGTAGCCGGACGGCGCCGCGCACCCGTCCACCCGCGACGTCGGATCGCCGAACGCGTCGCCGTCCCCGTCGGCGTAGTAGGCGACCAGCGCCGCGGGCGCCTCGTCGATCGCCTCGTCGCAGTCGTCGTCGCGCTCGTTGCAGACCTCGACCGCGTCGGGGTGGACGGCGTCGTCGGCGTCGTCGCAGTCGTCGCCTCCGTACGCGACCGCGTCGTAGCCGTCGCCGTCGCCGTCGAGCTGGGACAGGCGGAGCTGCTCTTCGGCGGCGCTGACGAACGCGCACCCGGTGAGCGCGAGCATCGACCCCACACGCGCGATGGGCACGACCAACCGCAAACTTCCCCCTGGGACCCTCGGCCCGCGACCGAGCATACTAGCACGCCGCCGCGCGGTCAGGGCGAGCAGGGCGGGTGCAGGCTGAGGTCGTCGATCGCGGTCCCGGAGGCGATCGTCCCAATGAACGTCGTGACCCCGGACGCCGGCTCGATGCTGTACATCGAGCTGCCGGTCGACGCGTACACCAGCGCCGACTTGGGGTCGAACTCCAGGCCGACCCCGATGACCTCCGCGAACCCCGTCGGGACGAAGTCGGAGGCGGCGCCCGACTTCGGGTCGACCGTGAACAGCTCGCCGGTGTCCGAGCTGAGGCCGATCAACCGGTCGTGGGTGCAATCATACGCCAGACCACACCTCGTGACGTTGATCCCGAGCGGGCCGACGGTGCGGAACGACCAATGGTCGACGTCCATCTCGACGAGCGTGTCGGCGTCGGGATCGATGCCGTACAACAAGCCGGTCTCGCCGAACGCGACGCCGCAGATCCGACCGAACCCGGTGGGGCCGAGCAAGGTGGCCGCGCCCGAGCACGCGTCGACCTCCCACAGCTCAAGCCGCACGTAGTCATGGGCGATCGAGAGCCCGTCTTCGCGGACGTCGGTGCTGTTGATGTCGGTCGCCGTCGACAACGCGCTGACCGTGGAGGTGGCGGCGTCGGCGGTCTCGACCCGCAACACGTCGCCGCTGACCGACTCGACGGTCATGAGGAACCAGTCTGCGAGCGCGTCTTCGTCCAGGCTGCCGTCGCAGTCGTCGTCGAAGCCGTTGCACCCGTCGGTGGCGCCGGGGAACGAGCCCGCGGTGCTGTCGTCGCAGTCACCGACGACGTCGGTGTAGCCAGCGGGCGGGTCGCACGCCTCGATCGACACCGCGGGGTCACCGAACCCGTCGAAGTCGGCGTCGCGCCACCACGTGCTGGTGCCGGACACCGCGTCGAGGTCGACGATGTCGTCACAGTCGTCGTCGATGCCGTTGCACAGCTCGTCTTGCCCCGGGTGGACGCTCGAGTCGCCGTCGGCGCAGTCGCCGTCGACGTCGACGTACCCGGACGGCTGGCTGCACGACGCGGTGGTGACCGCGCTGTTGCCCCACCCGTCGCCGTCGCCGTCGCGGAACCAGTTGGCACCAGCGCCCTCGTCGATGGAGCCGTCACAGTCCTGGTCGACGCCGTCGCACGACTCGACGCCCGCCGGGTTCACGCCAGCGTCGCGGTCATCGCAGTCGCCCGCGGAGGTGACCAGCCCGGGGCCCGGCCCGCACGACGCGCTCGCGGCGTCCCCCGCGCCGTCCCCGTCCAGGTCGGCGTACCACGTGGCGTCGTCGCAGCCGGTGTCCGCCGGCTCGCGATCCTTCGGCACGAACGCCTTGTCGCAGCCCGCCACCCACACCACGATGCCGACCCACGTGCGCATCTCTGCTCCCGCCTGCGCGCGCTCTATCCGCCGGCGCCCCGAATGGGCGAGCGACGCGCCGTGACGTGCTATGCCGGGTCCCCCGGAGGCCCGAGATGCTGCTCACGCGCGCAGAACGGACTGGTTTTCGTGAGACGTCCCTCCACGCCGACGTGATGTTGTTCCTGACCGCGCTGGAAGCACGAGGAGACCGTCGCTTTCACCTGACCTCGTTCGGAACGAGCCCACAGGGGCGCGATCTGCCGCTCGTCGTGATGTCCACGGCCGGCGTACGCACCCCGGAAGACGCGCGGCGCGTCGGGCGGCCGGTCGTGCTCGTCATGGACGGCATCCACCCGGGTGAGGTCGAAGGGAAAGAGGCGAGCCTCGCCCTGATGCGCGACCTGCTCGACGAGCGGTACCCCGGCTTGCTCGACGCCATCACGCTCCTGTTCGTCCCGCTGTTCAACCCGGACGGCAACGACGCGCTCGATCCGGCCAACCGGCGGCTCGACCTCGCGAAGCTCACCGGCCAGCCCGGCCCGGTCGTAGGCACCCGCACCCAGAGCCACGGCATCAACCTCAACCGCGACTACATGCGGCACGGCGCGCCGGAGATGGTGCGGCTGGTGCAGGGCGTGATGCTGCCGTGGTCGCCGCACCTCACCCTCGACAACCACGCCACCAACGGCTCCGTCCACCGAATGGACATGACGGTCGACGTGCCACACACGATCGCGTCCGGGCGGTCGGAGCCGATCGAGTTCATGCGCACGCGGCTCGTGCCCGACGTGATCGCCGCGGTGCGGTCGCGTGGCTTCGAGAGCGGTTGGTACGGCAACTTCGTCGAGGACGAGCGCAGGATGGACGCCGGCGCCGACGCCGACCCCGGCGGCGCGGTGGGCGAAGGCTGGATGACCTACCCACACAACCCGAGGTTCGGCAGCAACTACCGAGGGCTCACCAACCGGCTCGACCTGCTGCTCGAGTGCTACAGCTACTTGCCGTTCGATCGCCGCGTCGCGACCGCGTCGGCCTGGCAGATCGAGACGCTCGCGTGGGCGGGTCGTCACGCCGACGACGTGCTGCAGGTCGTCGCGACGAGCCAGCGCCCGCCCGAGCGCGTGGCCGTCCGGTACGCGCTCGAGCGGATGGCCGCGCCGGTGACGGTCCCCACCATGCAGCCGCGCGTGTTCGGCGGCGCGCCGGTCGAGGTCACGTTGCCGTACTTCGCGCGCTTCGTCGGCACGACGGTCGTGGATCGGCCGCGGGCGTACCTGGTGCCTCCCGCGCTCGGCGCCCACCTGCGCCAGCACGGCCTGATCGTCACGCCGGCGGCGGGGCGTGTCGCGGGTCAGGTCGCCACCGTCGAGTCGGTCGGGGCGGAGTCGGGGCGCGGCATCCTGGAGGCCGCGCGCGTCGGCGAGCTGCAGGTGTCGTGGCGCGCGACCAGCCACGAGGCGCCGGAGGGCTGGATGGAGGTCGCGACGGACCAGCCGCTCGGCGCCGTCGCCGTGTACCTCTGCGAGCCCGAGAGCGACGACGGGGCCGTCGAGAACGGCCTGATCGACGCCCCGGCCCCCGGGCAGGCGTTCCCGGTGGTCCGCCTGGACTGACGGCGAGCTACCGCGCGTCCTCACGGTCCGCGCGCTGCGCCCGGCGCCACCGCATCCACCACAGTGCAGCCCCGACGATGACCGCGACCGCGACGAGCACGCGCGCCTGCCGCACCAACGGCAACGCGGCGTCGACCAACGCGGGCCCGAGCGCCGCGCCGATCGCCAGGCCGGCCGGCACCACGAACACGGCGCCGAGCAGGTCCCACGCCAAGAACGCCCCGAGCGGGACCCCACCGGCCCCTGCCACCGCGAAGATTGGCGCCCGCATGCCGATCAAGAACCGCCCCACCAGCACCGCTCGCGAGCCGTGGCGGTCGACGAGCGCACGGGCACGCGCCAGTCGGTCGGCCCCGACCCGCCGGATCACCCACGGCCGATCGAGCAGCAGCTCCCCCGCGAGGCGCCCGATGCCCCACGCGACGACGTCGCGGAGCATGACCCCGACGATCGCCGCCATCGTCGTGCCGACCAGCGGCCACTCACCCGCTTCCACCCGCACCCCGGCGTACAGGACGGCGACGTCCTCCGGGACCGGCCACACCAAGCCCGACAACGCGCAAGCAACGAACAGTCCGAGCGGACCGTCGGCCGCGCCGAGCGCATCGTCGATCGTCATTCGACCCCGCTACGCGCCGACGCGCGGCTCCATCTCACGCAGGATCTGCACCATCGGCCCGGTGCGACCTTCGACGATGCAGCGCTTGTACGCCTTCCACATCTCCCCAAGGAACGCGTCGTCGACGAGGCGGTGATCGTCGCGAGACGGGTCGAGCGCCGGCAGCGGCGACGCGCCCACCTGCCGCTGTTCGTGCAGCCGCCGGAGCACGTGCAGGAAGGTGGACCCCGCCCGCGCCTCGCCGCGCCGCCGGAGCTCCAGGTACAAGTGCCACGCCGTCGACTCGGGCATCGTGGTGCTGCTGCCGACCATCAGGTCGCGTAAGGCGTGGAACAGCTCGCGCGAGCTTCGGGTCACGTCAACCTCGAACACGGACGACACCAGCACCTCCGAGACGACGACCGCGGGACGAACCCCCGCGCAGGTCACCGAGGTTACCACAGCACGTCACGATGCGCGCCCTACCTTCACCCAGGCCCCGCCATGCGGTTCGTTTCGATCGTCTTGCTTGCGTGCGTGCCCCCTCGCAACCCGGGCGTCATCCCGGTCGAACGAGCCGCGGAGCCTCCCCGAATAATGGAGCTTATAGGAGGCAAACCTCGCGCAATCGTCGCGGTGCGCGCCGGCGCCGCCAGCGACCCGATCGGCAAGGAGGGCCTCGCGTGGTGGGTCGCGCAGGCGATCGTAGCGGGAGCGGAGCCCGAGATCCGCGTGGTCGTTGACGAGGACCTGACGAGCTTCAGCGTCGACTGCGCGGCCGGTCAGCCGGACTGCGGCGCAGATCTCGGCGCCCGGATCGCGGCAGGACCGTCGGCCGACGCCCTCGACCGGGCGCGCGACGCCCGTCCCCCCGCCGCGATGGCGCCCGGAGGGCCCGCCGGCGCGGCGCTGCAGGCCCTCCTGTTCGTCGGGCACCCGTACGGCCACCCGATCTCCGGCCGCGACGGCGTCTTCCCAACCCTCACGCACGCGGACGCCGTCGCCTTCCACGCGGCGGCGTACGTCCGGTCGTCGGTGGTGGGCGGCGTCGCAGGCGCCCCCGCCGGCCCGCTGACCGACGCGTTGGCGCAGCTCCCTGGGCGGTTGCCCCCCGACGACGCTCGGATGGCCCCCGAGCCGGTCCCCGCCCACACCCTTCTCCTGTCCGGTGTGCCGGGCCCTCCCGAGATCCGGTGCGGGCGCGCGCTCGACGGCGCCGGCGGGGTCGCCTCCCTGGTGCCCGCCGCCTCGGCCCACCTCGACGCCGCCCTCGTCGCTGCGGGCGCCGG
>CAIUDO010000092.1 GCA_903897935.1 uncultured Pseudomonadota bacterium | reverse complement strand
CGTCGGTGGCGCCGGCGGCGGCGCTGTGGCGTCGGCGGTGGCGGGTCGCGCGCGCGGCCGCGGTGATCCACGTCGCGGCGGTGGTGGCGTCGTGGGGCGGCGCCCAATTCCCGTACCTGATCCCGCCGACGCTCACCGTAGACGACGCCGCCGCGCCCGCCGGCGTGCTCACCACGACCTTGGTCGTCCTGGTCGGTGGGTTGTTCGTGCTCGTGCCGGCCTACGTCTGGCTGCTGCGCACGTTCCGGGCGTCGTCGCTCGGCGGGTGACCGGCGTCAGAACGTCCACTTGAAGACGGCGCGTACGCCGGAGTCGCCGGCGCCCATCGCGTCGCGCCCGCTGAACGCCTCGACGCCCCAGCTCCCGCGCCCTTGGTCGAAGCTGCGCGACACGCCGCCCGCGCCCTCGTAGGAGCCGTCGCTGCGGGCCTCGCCGCGCAGGTAGTACGACGGGTCGTTCTGGTTGCGGGGCACCGTCGACAAGCTGCCGCCGAGCACGTCGAGGCTCTGCGCGCCCCGGGTGCGCTCCCAGTACGCGTTCGCCTTCAGCGTCGGGTTCGTGTAGCCGAGATCGAGCCGCGTGCGCTGACCGTCGGGGCTCTCCTCGTGGGATCCGCCGAGGGTCAGGGTCTCGCCCTGGTCGAGCGTCTGCTCGAACTTGCCCGACAGGACCCAGCGGCCCTCTTGCTTGAACACGTCGACGAGCACCTCGGCGAAGGTGTCCCCTTGGTCGTAGCGGTATCCGACGCGCAGCTGCTGCAGCGTGAGCTCCATCGTGCGGCCGGGGTCGATGCCGGCGACGAGCGCGTGCCCGCCGCCGAGGCCGAGCTTGCCGGACAACAGCGGGAGGTCCTGGTTGGACAACACGTACGCGACGGCCCCGGCGAGCGCGGCGGTGGCGACGAGGTACGGGTGGTCGCCGACTGCGTCGGTGACGAGCTCGGCGAGGCCGGTGTCGGCGACCGCGCGCCGGGCGACGAGCTTGAGCTCGCGGTCGAGCGTCTGCAGCAGCAGCGTCGCGGCCTCTTGCTCGGTGAGGTTGGGTCGGGTGCCGATGAGGTCCTTGAGCGCGCCGACCCCCGACGCGACGATCGACTCGGCGTGCTCCATGAGCTTCTCTTCGGTCAGCTCGTCGGCGAGCAGGCCGTAGAGCTTGCCCCCCAGCTTCTCACCGAGCGCGGCCTCCCAGGAGAGCTGGCCGGGTGTGCGCGACGCGACCTCGGCGTTGCCGAGCTGATCCTGCGTGTCGCCGCCGACCTCGGGGGTGGTGACGACCGAGGCAGGCGGGGTGACCGCCTGCGTTGGGTGCTGATGAGCCGGCATGGGTCCCCCGAGGAGTGGGCCGGGCGAGTGTAGCGCCGTTCGGCGGCGCCGTACAGCGATGTGCGCGCGCCCGGACCGCGTTAGTCGTGCGGGCGCTCGGTCGCTCTGGAGCTTGGTATGTCGGGCCGTTCTCTTGGTCTTGCCGCGGTTTGCCTCATGTTCGTGCTCGGCTGCTCCGGCGTCGGAGACGCGATCACCGCCGTGTCCGGCATGGACGTCCAGACTGGCGCCGACGCCACGTTGCCCGACGGGTTCCCGTTCCCGGCCCCGTCCGACGGCGAACTGGTGAGCGTCGCTACGCTGCCGATGGGCGGCAAGAAGATGACCACGGTGTCGTGGACCATCCAGGACGTCGGCGCGGCCGAAGCCCAGTACAAGGACTGGTTCAAGAGCGCCGGCGTCGACGTGCAGACGCAGGAGCAGAACGTGCTCGGTACCAAGACCCTCACGATGTCGTCGACCGACGGCGCGAAGGTGGTCACGATCACCGACCAAGGCGGCCAGAAGTCGGTGACCGCGATCATCACCGAGTAGCAGGGAACCGACCAATGGGTCGAAATGTGGGTTGATGCGCCGTTTCCGGATGCGCGTTAGGGGGGGCCCCCGGCTCGGGCGCCGTCGTAAGCCCTCGGAGGTGGTCGTGTTCCGAGAGACCCCAGAGTCGCCCCGCATGTTCGAGAGCGACGTCGTCGACTTCTTCAGCCGGGTGCACTGGGCGACGGTGCCGGCGTTGTACGTGCCGGTGTCGGTGTTCTGCGCGTGGCGGTCGTGGGCGAACGGGGTGTCGGGCTGGAGCGTCGCCGGTCTGTTCGCGATCGGGTTCTTCTTGTGGACGCTCGCTGAATACGGGCTGCACCGCTCGTTGTTCCACTGGCGCCCGGCGGCGGCGTGGGGCGAGCGGTTCCACTTCATCCTGCACGGGATCCATCACGATTTCCCGATGGACCGGCTGCGGTTGGTCATGCCGCCAGCGGCCAGCTTGTTCTTGCTCTTCTTCGTGTTCGGCCCGCTGTTCGTGTTCGGGCTCGGCGCGACGGGCTGGGCGCTGCTGTCGGGGTTCGTGGTCGGCTACATCAACTACGATCTCACGCACTACTACCTGCACCATGCGAAGCCGAAGTCCGCGCGCATGAAGAAGCTGCGCGCGCACCACATGAGCCATCACTTCGCCGGGTTGGAGCGTAAGTACGGCGTGTCGTTCATGTTCTGGGACCACGTGTTCGGGACCATGGAGGATCCGAACCAGGCGCGCAAGCCGCACGCGCCCCGCGGATAGTGCGCGTCAGGCTTGGCGCGCAGCCGCCAGCTTGGCCGCGAGCGCCGCGCGTCCGGCGGCGCGCACCCGCTCGACGCCCCCGATCACCGCCCCGCCAATGAACAAGATCGGGAACTCGGGGGTCGACGCGTAGTCCTTCATACACTGCCACAGCTCGTCGTGCTGGTTCGCGTCGACGGACTCGATGTCGCCCAGGCCGAGCGCGCGCAGCGTGGTGGCCATCTCGGCGGACGCGTCGTCGGCGGGGCGGTGGAGGGTGCCCCGCAGGAACACCACCGCCGGCGCGCGCGCCACCGTGGCCTCGATCAGGTCGCTCGCGTGCTGCTCTTCGGCGGACTTTCGCGCGAGCGCGGGCTCGGCGACGGCCGACCCCCGGCCGAACAGCGCCCGCTTGATCACGCTTCGAACACCCACTCGATCCTCCCGAAGCCGCTCCTTAGCGCCTCGGCGCCGCCCGCGCCGTGGGGGGCGCCGTCCAGGGGTCCTCCGGCCAGGGGTGGCGGGGATACCGTCCGCGCAGTTCTTTGCGCACGTCCGGCCATGTGCGCTCCCAGAAGCCGCGCAGATCGTCGGTGACCTGCTGCGCGCGCCCGTTCGGGGCCAGCAGGTGCAGCACCACCCGAACCCGGCCCCGGCAGACGGTCGGGGTGTCGCCGCACCCGAACAGCTCCTGCATCTTCACCTCGAGGTGCGGCGGGCCGTCGAGCGACCACACCAGCGCGTGGCTACGCCCGGACGGCACCGTGACCCGCTCGGGCGCGTCGACCTCGAGCGCCCGCCGCTGCGCCGCGTCCAAGCGGGCCCGGATCGCACCGGGGACGGCGCTCCGCAGGTCCTCGAACGACCACGCGCGGACGCACAGCTCGGGCAGGAGCTCGGTCAGGGCGATCAGGTCGACGCCTGGCAGGCCGAGCTCCGGGCACGCGCGCCGGAGGAAGGCGACGCGGGCGAGCCAGCTCTCCGCGCGGTCGCCGCCGAAGAGCCCTGCCGCGCCGGCCGCGCGGGCAGCGACGGCGACGAGCTCCGCGGAGCGCTCGGGATCGCTCGGCGGGGCGCGCCGCTCCTCGAGCACCAGGCCCTCGTAGGCGAGGCGGTCGACGCGCTCGACGCGGCCGCTGCCGGCGTTCCAGACGTGCTCGCGGGTCTCGGTGACGCGGTCGAGGAAGACCTCGAGCAGGGTGTCTTCG
>CAIUDO010000091.1 GCA_903897935.1 uncultured Pseudomonadota bacterium | reverse complement strand
GGATGCGATGGACGGAACGCGGTGGGCAGGCCGTCATGACCCTCAGGGCGCACCGAATCAGCGGTTCCTTCACATCGCGTGGCGCGCGCTCATGGCCGCGAACGTCCAGCGCCTCCTCGCCGCCTGATCAGGGACGGGATCGCACCCACGGCTGATAGCTGACGGCCGCTCGCTGCAATCACCTTAAGTGAGCGACATTGCCCTTAGAAGCAGCGCACCGCGTTGCACGTGAACGACACGCTCGCCCCGCCGGTGTAGGCGCCGTCTCCGTTGTTGTACAGGTCGTTCGGGACGTTGTTCTGCAGCGTCACGCTCGTGCCCGTCAGCGACGAGACCTCGGTGTAGATGCCGCCCCCCTGGACCGCCGCGGTGTTGTTCGAGATGCTGGTGGTGGTCCAGGTCGCCGTGGTGCCCAGCGCGACGACCCCGCCGCCGACGCCGCTGTTCGACCGGTTCTGGTCGATCGAGCCGCCGGAGAAGGTGATGATGCCACCTTCGTACAGGTACACCCCGCCGCCGTGCGACGTCGACGTGTTCTGGTCGAACTCGGTGCTCGACACCGTCGTGCTCGCTTCGTAGAAGTACGCGCCGCCGCCCTCGTTGGCGTCGTTCGACAACACGTCGACGTTCGACAACGACCCGCCGGCCCCGTCGATGAACAAGCCGCCCCCGAACGTGGCGGTGTTGTCCCGCACCACGCCGCCGCTGATCGAGCTGCTGCCGAACGCGTAGACGCCTCCTCCCGAGACGGACGCGTCGTTGAGCTCGACGTTGGACGCGCCGGAGAAGATCAGGTCGGCCGCCAGCAAGTTGACGCCCGCCCCGTACGACGCCGTGTTGTCGCGCGGGGAGGTGTTGGTCAGCGTGACCGTGCCGTTCGTCCACACCGAGATGCCTCCGCCCGCCCAGCCGCTGTTGCCCTCGACCGTGCAGGAGGTGAGCGCGAGGTCACCACCCGTCGACGCCATCAGGCCGCCACCTTCGCCCGTCGTCGGGTCGGCGCGGTTGTTCGAGAACACCGACGACGTCGCGTTGATCGTGCTGTTGACCGTGCCGTACACGCCGGCGCCATAGTCGGCGGAGTTCGACGTCACGCTCACCGCGTCGAGCGTCACGACGACGCCGGCCCACACACCGCCTCCGTTGCCGGTCGCCCGGTTGCTGCTGATGACCGCGTCGCGCACCGTGCCGCTGTTGGACAGGTAGAACCCCGCGCCGTTGGGCGCGTCGTTGTTCGACACCGTCGCCGGGCCGTCGAAGACGGCGTTGTTGAACAGGTACGCGCCGCCGCCCGCGGTGCTGGCGTCGTTGTTGGTGATCGTGGTGCTCGCGTCGGCGAACACCTGGCCGCCGATGTCGACGGCGATCCCGGCGCCGTTCGGCGCGTTGCCCGTCGTGATCATCGCCCCGATCAGCTCCAGCACCGCGTTGTCGTCGACGTACACCCCGCCGCCCGTGGCGGTCGCGGTGGACAGGCTGATCGTCACGTCTTCCAGCGTGAGATCGCCGCTCGAACGAACGTAGATCGCGCCGCCGTACTCGGCGAGGTTGCTCTGGAAGGTGGTGTTCGACACGTACGCGGGGTCGCGGGAGTTCAGGTACAACCCGCCACCCATCGTGTCGGCCCCGACGATCGCCCCGACGCCGCCCTTGACCACGAAGCCGTCCATAACGAACGAGCCGGCGGTGACCGCGATGGCGGCGTCCGACTTGCCGGTGGCGTCGAGCTCGACGCCAGGCACGAACGCCTCGAGCGTGAGGGACTTCGAGACGTCCAGCGCCTCGGCGTAGCGCCCCGCGCAGACCCGGATCGTCGCGCCCGCCGCCGCCGGCGTGATCGCGTCTTGGATCTTGGTGTAGGTGGCCCCGCCGACGATCGTGACCTTGTTCGCCTCGGTCGTGGCCGGGTTGCAGTCGTTGTCGACGCCGTCGCACGCCTCGGCGGCGCCCGGGTAGACGGTGGGATCGGCGTCGACGCAGTCACCACCGACGCTCGCGTAGCCGCTCGGGACGCCGCACACCGGCACGCCGGCGCCGGTGCCGTACCCGTCGCCGTCGGCGTCGACGAACGCGGTGTCGCTCGCGTACGACGTGGGGTCGGCGTCGTCGCAGTCGTCGTCGTTGAGCACGTACCCGGCCGGGGTGGCGCACTGCACCAGCGACGTGGCCGCGGTGCCGTAGCCGTCGCCGTCGGCGTCGCGGTACCAGCGGGTAGCGGGGTGGATCGCCGCGTTCGAGTCGTTGCAGTCCGTGCTCGTCGACACGTACCCGACCGGTTGCGCGCATGACGCCCGCGTGGTGGTGGCGCTTCCGTACCCGTCGCCGTCGGCGTCGACGTACCAGATCCGCCCGGCGTCGTAGTAGGACGCGTTTCCGTCGTCGCAGTCGTCGTCGTTGGCGACGTACCCGGCCGGGGCCGCGCACGCGGAGGTCGAGGAGGCGGCGTTGCCGAACCCGTCGCCGTCGGCGTCGCGCCACCAGGTGCTCGGCCCGACCACGCCTGGGTTGGCGTCGTTGCAGTCGTCGTCGTTGAGCACGTAGCCGGCGGGCTGCAGGCACTGGGTGAGGGTGCCGGCGCCGCCCCAGCCGTCGCCGTCGGCGTCGACATGCCACACGGTGGCGGGGCTGCGTGAGGCGTCGGCGTCGTTGCAGTCGTCGTCGTTCGCGACGTACCCGAGCGGCAGGCTGCACGCGAGCGTGGTGACGGCGGGGTTGCCGTACCCATCGCCGTCCGCGTCGGCGTACCAGGTGGCGGACGCGTCGTGCACGACCGCGTTTCCGTCGTCGCAGTCGTCGTCATTCAGCACATACCCACCGGGGACCACGCACGCGGTCGACGCGACAGCGGGGTTGCCGTAGCCGTCGCCGTCGGCGTCCCGCCAGGAGGTGGTCGGCCCGCCGACGATCGCGTCGCCGTCGTTGCAGTCGTCGTTGTTGAGCACGTATCCGACGGGCTCCGCGCACTGGACGACGCTCGGGGAGAGCGCGCCCCAGCCGTCGCCGTCGACGTCGCGGTACCAAGTTGTGGACGGGTTCACGAGCGGATCGGCGTCGTCGCAGTCGTCGTCGTTGCCGACGTAGCCGGCGGGCTGCGTGCACGCGAGCGTGGATCCGGCGGGATCGCCCCACCCGTCGGCGTCGGCGTCGACCCACCACGGCGTGGTGGCGGTCAGGATCGCCGGGTTCGCGTCGTCGCAGTCGAGGTCGTTGAGCACGTAGCCGCCGGGCAGGGTGCAGGCCGAGGTCGCCGCCGCCGGGTCGCCGAACCCGTCGCCGTCCGCGTCGGCCCACCCGACGACCGGGCCACCGATCGCGGCGTCGCTGTCGTCGCAGTCATCGTCGTTGCGCGCGTAGCCGGCCGGGGCGAGGCACTGGGTGCGGGTGAGGGACGGGCTGCCCCAGGTGTCGCCGTCGGCGTCGACGTACCACACCGTGTCGGGGGACAGGGTGGCGTCCGCGTCGTCACAGTCGGCGTCGTTCGCCACATATCCGGGAGGCCCCGCGCACGCGACCACGCCGGTGGCGGGGTCGCCGTACCCGTCTTCGTCGCCGTCGAAGTACCACGGCGTGGTAGCGGACAACACGCTCGCGTCGGCGTCGTTGCAGTCGTCGTCGTTGGAGACGTACCCGATCACCTCGTCGCAGGTGACCAGCGGCGACGCGGGGTCGCCGTAGCCGTCGGCGTCGCCGTCGCGCCACACGGTGCGCTCGCTGCCGATCGTGGGGTCGGAGTCGTCACAGTCGTCGCCCGTGGCGACGTAGCCGGCGGGCGGCGTGCACTGCGTGACCGCGACGTCGGGATCGCCCGCGCCGTCGCCGTCGGTGTCGGCGTACCAGGTGGTCGTCGGGTTGATGGCCGGGTCGGCGTCGTCGCAGTCGGACTGGTTGCGCACCGCGCCGGAAGGCTGGGTGCACGCGGACAACGGGGACGCGGGATCGCCGTACCCGTCGCCGTCGCCGTCGGCGTACCAGGTGGTGGGGCCGCCGACCGCGGGGTCGGCGTCGTCGCAGTCGTCGCCGTTGGGCACGCTGCCCGGCACCTCGGTGCACGACGTGACCCCGCCGCTTGGCGCGCCGAACCCGTCGCCGTCGCCGTCGGGGTACCACATCGCGCCCGGGTACTCGTTGGGATCCGTGTCGTCACAGTCGTCGTCGTTGCCGACCCAGCCGGGCTGCTCGCCGCACTGGGTCTGTGCGAACGACGGATCGCCGAACCCGTCTCCGTCGGCGTCGAGCCACGCTTCGGCCTCGACCCACGCGGCGGGGTCGGTGTCGTCGCAGTCGTCGGCGTCGCGCACGAACCCGTCGGGCTGCACGCAGATCTGCTCGGTGACGCTGGCGTCGCCGTGGGTGTCCCCGTCGAGGTCGCGGTACCACACGGTCTCGGGGTTGAGGGTGGGATCGGCGTCGTCGCAGTCGCCGACCACCAAGACGAACCCGTCGGGCTTGCTGCACGCGTGCTCGACGCCGCTGGCTGCGCCGTACCCGTCGCCGTCATCGTCAGCGTAGAACGCGGTGGTCCCCCCGACGTTCGGATCGGCGTCGTCGCAGTCTTCGGGCCACTGGACGCCGTCGCCGTCCGGATCGTAGGCGGTGGTGGCCTTGTCGTCCGAGATGAGCGTGCAGCCGGACAGCCAGCCGATCACGTACATAGCATATGCAAAGAGTCGAATCGACATCAGAAGCTCACCGTGATGGAGGCAACACCGAGGCCCGCGGCGACCGCGAGGCTGCCCTGGCCCGCATATCCGAGGGAGTTCGCGCGGTTGCGGCGCGCCTCCAGCTCATCGACCGTGCTGTCGCAGCCCTGCGTCAAGCACGCGTCGACCGCGCTCGACCAGCCCGAGCGGCTGAGCACGCCCGCGATGAGCAAGCCGCCGCCGAGCGCGGCGACGCCGCCTGCGCTGGCCAACAACGGCACGTTCGGCCCGGCCCAGCCGTCTCGTGGGTCGGGCGGTGGGGGCTCGATCGGGAGCGGCTCGCGCTCGTCGGGGTCCGGCGTGGCGACGGCGACAGGCGGCCGCGTGACCCGGGTGGCGTCGGCCTCGAGGGTCGGCAAGCCGGCGGCGTCCCACACGACCCCGCTCCACCGCACGGACCCGTCGGTGTGCACGAATTGGACGATGGCCGGCGCGCCGTCGGGGCGGAACTGCATTCGCGCCCCGTTGACGTAGACCGCGTAGCTCTGCGCGTCGATGGGTACGACGGCGGGCGGCTCGGTGGCCCGCGCCGCGACGACGAGCCGGTCGATCGGTCCGTTCGCGGGCGCGATCGTGTCCGGGAACGAGAGGTCGGGATCCAGCGTGAGCGCCGACCGCATGGTCGACATCGCTGCGGCGCGGTCACCCTGCGCGAACGCGTGCAGCGCGGCGATCTGGATGAACGACGACGCGAGGGCGGGTGTGATGGGGGCGTCGAGGCAACCGACGTTGTTCGTCGCGTCGAGCCATCCGGCGTTGAAGCGGTCTTCGTAGCCCTCGCTGAACCCGGTCAACGCACGATCGATGGCACCCACGACGTCCTCGGGCGAGGTCGGGGGCCCGAGGCAATCCGATGCTGCGGCCGAGGTGGCCCACAAGGCGAAGATCCAGGACATGCGCGCTCCGGCTCACGCCCGCTTAACTGGATCCGGCCTTTCTGGTGTACCCGCCGTTGGCGGGCCGGGAAGCCCCGGCGCGCCAGTGAACGCACCGTGACGGGTGCGCGGCTCAGCTGGGGTCGATGCGGATCGGCTCGCCGGTCGGCAGGACGGCGAGCAGGTACACTGCGCCGCCGCTGTCGTTCACCGCGTGCAGGTTGACCTGGGTGCCGCCGGGCAGCTTGGGGATCGAGAAGGTGAGGTCGGGCGACGCGTCGTTGTCGACGTCGAAGCCGAGCGTGTACGGCGCGGCCGGGAGGTCGAGGGTCGCGCTCACGCCGAAGTCGACGTCCTCGAGCACCGCGAACGGCTCGCCGCTCACCTCCCAGATGTCGACCTGACCGACCGCCGCCGCGGAGTGCACCGCCGTGATGCGGATGTCGGTGGGGGCGAGGCCGGTGGCGTCGTCGGTGAGCAGGATCGCGCCGATGTCGGCGAGGTTGCCGATCGCGACCACGGTGTACGCCATGCCCGACATGAGCGGCAGGCCGGGCACGGACAAGACGGCGGTGCTGATGTCGGCGCCGGCGGCGGTCACGTCGACGTCGTAGGTTCCACCCGGGATTTCGAGGTAGCCGGTGATGGCCCCGAACGCGAGGTCTTCGACGGCGATGCCGCCGTTGGCGTACACGTCGACGGCCGGGGCGTCGGGCGACAGGTGGAAGACCCGCAGCTTCGCCGTGGGCTCGGTGTCGGTGTCGGTGTCGGTGTCGGTGTCGGTGTCGGTGTCCGCGTCGGCGTCCGTGTCGGTGTCGGTGTCGGTGTCGGTGTCGGTGTCGGTGTCCGTGTCGGTGTCGG
>CAIUDO010000090.1 GCA_903897935.1 uncultured Pseudomonadota bacterium | reverse complement strand
GGCGTGGAGCTCGGCCGCCGCTTCGGCCCCGGCGCCCGCGCGCGCCGCCGCAACCGACGCATGGCCACCCGCCCCCACCGCGGCGGGCGCTTCGTCCGCCCCGCGCCCGACGAGGACGACGGCGCGGACGACGATCTCACCTGATCCAACCCACCACAGAAGAGGAAACACACACATGGCCGCACGACTGGACAACCTGGGCTACGCCCGCGTCTTCCGCCACCCCCGCACCGGCGAGCTCGTCGTCGACACCGACAGCCTGCGCCGCGGTGGCGGCGGCTTCTCGGGCGTCGACTTCGGCGAGGACCTCGAAGGCGACGACTTCGAGGGCGACGAGGACTTCGGCGACGACGACTACGACGACGAGGACGACCTCGACGACGACGAGGAGTTCGAGGGCGACGACTTCGAGGGCGAGGACGACCTCGCGGGCGACGACGACCTCGCGGGCGACGAGGACATGGCCGGGGACGCCGACATCGGCGCCCGCGGCTCGCGCCGCCGCCGCCGCATCAAGCGCCGCCTCGCGCGGCTCAACCGCCGGGAGGCTCGCCTCCGCAAGAAGCTCGGCAAGTCGCGTGCGCGCACGCGGAAGGGGAAGAAGGTGCACTGGGGCATGACCGCCGTGTCCGGCACGGACACGCTCACCGCTGCTGGCGCCGCCAGCGTCAAGATCCGCCTCCAGCACGACTTCCGTGCCCAGGACGTCACGTTCACGGGCTCGGCGTCGGGCGCGAAGGTCACCAGCATCTTCTTCGGCGACCGCGTGGTCTGGTCGTCGAGCGACGGCATCGACGTGTCGGTGTTCGGCTCGACCTCGTTCCTCCGCGGCCTGCTCAAGGGGCAGAGCCTGCGCGCGGGTCTCGACATCACCGTCAACGGCAGCCTCACCGGCGCGGGCGACTTCGCGGTCACCCTGGTCGGCAGCAAGCCGGTCACCCCGCACTGCTGAACCCCGCGAGGTGAGCCGTGGCCCGACCGGGATGCGGGATCGAACTGACGACGCGCGCGGACCAGGCGGATCTCCCGCCGGTCGGCCTCACGGTCGCCGGTCCGGTGCCCGCCCGCCCGGTCGAGCTGCTCACCAGCGAGGCCGAGCTGGACACCTGGCGCATCGTCGAGGTGTTCAGCCGGACGGGCCTGCCCTTCGAGGTGGACCTGTCGTGGTCCTCGGGCTCGGGCAGCGGCGCCAGCGCACAGGTGACGGTCGCTCGCTCGACCCGCATCTGCGTGCTGGCCCGCTCGCTCAAGATCCAGGCCACAAACCTCGGCACCGTGCTCAACCGCGTCGGGGTGACCGTCGCCGACGGCTTCGCGCCCACCCGCAACCAGTGGGAGGTGCGCGGCACCGTCGGGGAGGGGTCGCCGATCAACACGGCGGTCCCGCCCTTCGCGGAGCACGTCCGCGTGGACGTCGCGCAGCTCGGCGTCGTCCCGAACACCACCCTCCAACTCTTCGACGCGCTCGGCGACCTGCGGAGCACGACGGCGGCCGGCGCCCAGCCCAGCCCCGGCGTCCCGGTCGGCGGCACCGCCAAGCTGCGGGTCGCGTCCACCGGCCAGCCCACCCGGGCGCGGGCCGTCTTCCTCCTCTCCCTCTGACCTCCTGGTGACCCCATGCCCGTCCTCCGCAACAGCGCCACGCTGCTCAACCGCACGACCTACAGCGCCGAGGCCGCCGACAGCGGCATCTGGCTGCTGCGGCCGGTGGACAGCGACCGCACCGAGGACCGTGAGCAGGACTTCGTGCTGATGCTCTACGCGGAGCAGCAGGGCGCGGGCGTGGTGACGCTCGACCTCCTCACCAGCTTTGGCGACGGGTTCTGGGCCGTGATCGGCCGCAAGACCCTCCCTGCGCCCGGCGCCTACCTCATCGACCTGCGCTCGCTCGCGGACGTGCCGCCCTACGTGCGCCTGCGCGTGACCGGCGCGCCCCCGGCGGGCGGCGGCCCCCCGCCGAACTTCCGTGTGTACGCCCGCGTGGCGAGCCCCGCAGCGTTCACGGCGATCCCGGCGAAGGTGCCGAGTGCCATCGAGCGCGCGCTGCCCGGCGAAGGGATCTTCGCCACGCAGAATGGCGGTGCGGGATGAAGATCGCTGTGAAGCTGGCCTTCGACGAGAAGGCCGCCGTGCGCCTGCTCAACTGGCTCGCGCAGGAGAACGCCATCATCGTCCGCGCGCAGCCGGACCTGCCGCTGCTCTACGACG
>CAIUDO010000089.1 GCA_903897935.1 uncultured Pseudomonadota bacterium | reverse complement strand
TCTCTGCGTTCTCTGCGTTCTCTGCGTTCTCTGCGTTCTCTGCGTTCTCTGCGTTCTCTGCGTTCTCTGCGCGACACGACGAAGCCAGCAGGGTCGCTGGTCAACCGCCCAACTGGCCCACGGCCCGGCACCGGTCGCGCAGGTCCTTCCAAATGCGGGGCCTCATCCCGCCGGAAGGCGCACCGTGAAGACCGCGCCCCCACCGTCCGGCGACGCCGCCACCAGCGTCCCGTGGTGCGCCAGCACGATCGCCTGTGCCAACGCCAACCCCAGGCCGGTGCCGCGGCTGTCCGACCGCGTCGTGAAGAACCGCTCGAACACACGCTCCACGTCCTCGGGGGGGATGCCGGGCCCGGAGTCCGCGACCTCGAGCACGACGTCGCCGTCGTCGTGGTGGACCGTCACCACCACGCGCCCTGGCCGGCCCGCGAACGACGCCGCGTTCTCGAGCAGGTTGCGCAGCACCGTCTCGAGTCGCTCCGAGACCCCCAACACCGTCGGCAACCCGGCCGCGACCGTCGTCTCGAACGACACCCCAGCGAAGCGCTCGTCTTCGCGCAGCACGCCCACCAACCCCTCGACCAGCGCGCCGACGTCGATCCGGGCGCGCTCGTCGTCGCGTAAGCCAGCCTCGGCGCGCGCCAGATCGAGGAACCGCGTCACCAACACGTCCAAGCGGCGGCTCGAGTCGTCGAGCACCCGCGCGATGCGCGTGGTCCGAGCGTCGTCGAGCGCGCCTGCCCGCCCCATCGACTCCGCGCACGCGCGCACCGCCGCGACCGGGTTCTTCAGCTCATGGGCGAGATCCGCGACGAACGCCTCGTACGCGCGATCGCGCGCGGCGAGGCGGGCGATCAACGCGTCGAACGCCAGCGCGAGGTCGCCGATCTCGTCGTCGCGGGCCATCATGACCGGTGACAGGCGGTTCGGCCCCTGCGCGCGCGCCAGCACGGCCTCCCGCAGGTCCTCGATCGGGCGCACCATCCGCTTCGACACCCACCAGCCCATGAGGACGCCGAACACGCCCGAGAACATCGTGAGCTTCAGGATCTGGTAGCGGACGTCGTACAACGCCCGGATCGCGCGCCGCGAGCTCTCTGACACGTAGACGGTCCGCCGCGCGCCGTCCGCGCCGACCACCGACCGCGCGGCGTGGCAGACCAACAACCCCCCGGCCGGCGCGGCCGCGCAGTCGACGACGCTGGCGCCGCCCGCCGCGGCTCGAACCTCGGGGCGGGTCGGAAGGGGGGGCAAGCTGGCGTCCCACGCGGCCAGGGTGGGCGCGCCGTCGGGCCCGAAGAACACCTCGCCGACCGTCTCGGTCCAGTTGTCGGCCTCTTCGTTGTCGTCGAGCAGCACGACGCCGCGCTCGTCGACGACGCGCAGCCAGACCTCGTGCGCGTGCGCGGCGCTGGCGAGCGCCTCGGCGTCGAGCCCCGCCTCCAACGACGCCGCGACCTCGTCGGCGGCGGCGGCCACGTTGACCCGCATCCGCGCGCCGGTGGTGCGGTCGCCGACGTCGGACAGCCACACGAACGCGAGCGGGGCGAGCGCCATCGCGACCACGGCGAGCATCGTGCGCCCGCGCAGCGACAACAGCCGCCGGGCGGCCCGCGCGCGCAGCGACCGCTGGTTCACCGCTCGCGCCAGCGGTACCCGGCCCCCACCACGGTGTCGATCGCGGAGAACGACGCGTCGACCAGCTCGAACTTCCGGCGCAACCGGCGCACGTAGGTGTCGATGATGCGCGGCGCGACCACCGAGTCGTCGCCGCGCGCCAGCTCGAGCAGGCGATCCCGTGAGAACACGACGCCCGGACGCCGCGTGAGCGCCTCGAGCAGGCGGAACTCGGTCACGGTGACGTCGACCGGGACGTCCTGGTAGCGCACCTCCATGCGCTCGGGATCCAACGAGAGGTCGCCGAGCGTGACGGTGGCCGGCTTCTGGGGTGGCGCCCGACGCATCGCGTCGCGGCGGAGCAGCGCGCTGCACCGGGCGAGCAGCACACGCGTGGAGAACGGCTTGGTGACGAAGTCGTCAGCGCCGAGCTCGAGGCCGAGCGCCTCGTCGACCTCGGTGTCGCGACCGGTGAGCAACAAGATCGGGACGACCAGCCCGGCTTCTCGGACGCGGCGGCACAATGAGAAGCCGTCGACGCCCGGCATGTTGACGTCCGAGACGACGAGGTCGTACGGCGGGTCGTTCTTGAGGCGCTGCCAGCCGAGCGCGCCGTCGCGGGCCGAGCAGACGTCGTGACCGGCGTCTTCGAACTCGAGCAGGAGGATGTCGAGCAAGGACGGATCGTCGTCGATGAGGAGGATGCGGGCCATGACCTGCGCTTAGCCGGGGATCCGCGGGTTGCCCAAGCGGTCGCCGTGTAGGCGGGCCGTCAGGCGCCGATCTGACGCTCGAGCGCCTCGGCGCGGGCGAGCAGATCCGACATCTCCGTCAGGTCGTCGGCGCGGTCCGCCTCACGACGCAGGCGCTCGGCGCGCTTACGAAGCGCGTCCTTCGGCGCGATCTGGGGCGGCGGCGGCTGATGACGCGCGGTCCCGAACATGGCCAACATGGTTCCTCCGACGCAGGTCCTCTATGGCAGCCCTCGGCCGCGCGACGTGACAAGGCTGTGCCAGCTCCGTCGCACGGATCCTGTCGGCGACACGGGAGGTTCTTCTGCCGTCGGTTAGGATGCGGGCCACATCGAGGGTCGTGCGGCATGTCGGGCATCCTTCTTGGGCAGGACATCACGGTTCCGGCGGGCGAAGTGTGCGTCACGTGGTCCGCGCCGGCGGGCCGCGCGCTCCCGGTCGGGCCGCGCGCGTGGCGGGCGTTGTGCCGGGTCGCCGCCCAAGCGCTCCAGGGCTTCCACGCGTCGGCGCGGGCCGACGCCGCGGTGTGGTTCTGGGACCGCCCGTGGCGGGCCCGGCGCGGCTCCGGCGACGCGCTGGTGACGATGTTCCTCGGTTCGAGCGTGCCGATCGGCAAAGAGTCGCTCGACGCGGTCGGGCGCCCGCTCGGCGACGCCGAGACCGGCTGGCACGGCAACGGCGTGCACCCCCGCCCCGGCGACGCGCAGCCTTTGATGGGCATCATCGGCGGGCGTATGCACATGCTCTGGCAGCGCGACACCGAGGGCCCGTACCTGGTCGTGCTCCGCCGCGAGTCCGAAGACCTCACGCGCGCGCGCCTCCGCCTCGAAGACGTCTCCGAGGCCGACTTTCTGCCGCGCATCGGCCACGCGGTCGGGGTCCCCGAGGTGCTTCCGGCGCACGCCACGCGCGAAAAGCGCCGCCTGGAGCTCGCGTTCGCGCTCAAGATGGTCCATCGGATCGTCGCCGCCGACGGGCGCAAGGAGCCGCGCGAGAACGACTTCGTGCTGCAGCAATTCCCCGACGCGCTGATCCGTGAGCATGGCTTGCACGATCCCGCCGCGCTCGACGCCGCCGCCGCCAAGGCCGAGCAGCTGCTCGCCGCGATGCTGGGCCACCACGAGAAGCTCGCGTTGCTCAACACGTTCTACGCGGCGTGCGCCGCCGACGGCCGGGTCGAGGTCGCCGAGATGAAGCTCCTCAAGCACGGCGCGGAGTCGCTCGGGCTGCGCCACGACGAGGTCGTGAGCTACTTGAGCCGCATCTGGTAGGGAGGTCCGATGTTCGTCACCTTCGCCGCGCTCGCGTTCGGCGCGCCGCCCACCCCTGAAGAGCTGCTCGCCGCCGCCGACGACGTCGCGCGCGGGGACCAGTCGTACGCGGTGCTGTCGATGGAGGTGCACACCGCCCGCTACGACCGCACCATGAAGATGGAGGCGTGGTCGAAGGGCACCGAGACGAGCCTGATCCGCATCCTCGAGCCCGAGAAGGACGCTGGCGTCGCCACGCTCAAGGTCGACGGAAACATCTGGAACTACCTGCCCAAGGTCGATCGCACGATGAAGGTCCCAGCAGGCCTGATGTCGGGCAGCTGGATGGGCAGCCACTTCTCGAACGACGATCTCGTGCGTGAGAACCGCATGAGCGAAGACTTCACGTTCGAGGTCACGACCACCCCGCCCGACGTGAACGCGCCCACCGGCGTGTGGACGATCACCTGCGTGCCCAAGCCGGACGCCGCGGTCGTGTGGGGCAAGGTGGTGGTCGACGTGCGCACCGACAAGGTGCCCGTGTCCATTCGCTACTTCGACGAGAAGGGCGTCTTGATGCGGACGATGGCGTTCTCGGACGTCAGGGAGATCGGTGGGCGCCTGGTGCCCGCCACCATGACGCTCACCCCGGCCGACCTGCCCGGCGAGCAGACGGTCGTGCGCTACGAGGAGCTCGACTTCGACGTCACGCTCGACGACGCGAAGTTCTCCCTCCAGGCGCTCCGGCCGTGACGTTCTTGTGGGCGGTCGCGTGGCGCAACCTGTGGCGTCACGGCAGGCGGTCCCTGATCACGGCCGCCGCGATGGCGGTCGGGATGGCGATCTGTATGGCCATGATCGCGCTTTCGGACGGCATGTACGTGCAGATGTTCGACGTGCTCGTGCGCCAGCAGCTCGGGCACGTGCAGGTCACGCACCCGGACTACCCGGCGAAGCGCTCCATGTACGACACCGTCCCGGAGGCGGGCGCGGTCGTCGAGCGGATCGCCGCGTTGCCCGACGTCGTCGCGGTGAGCGGGCGCCTCGTCGGCTTCGGCCTGGTCGGCGGCGCGTCGACGTCGGCGGGCGCGCAGCTCATCGGGGTGGATCCGGCGCGTGAGGCGTCGGTCGGCCCGATCGCGGACCGGGTGCGGACGGGCGCGTGGCTGTCGGCGCCCGGAGCCGCGGAGATCGTGCTCGGCGACGGCCTCGCCGAGGAGCTCGGGGCCACGATCGGCGGCGAGGTCGTGGTGGTCACCCAGGCGTCCGACGGCTCGCTCGGTAACGCGCTCTACACCGTGGTCGGCTTCGTCCACACGGGATCGTCGGCGGTAGACGACGCCGGAGCGTACGTCGGGATCGCCGATCTGCAGGCGCTGCTCGTGCTCGACGACCAGATCCACGAGGCGCTCGTGATCGGCGCCAGCGACGACGACGCGTACATCCAGGCGGTCGCCGAGGCCGTGCGCGGGGTCGCGCCGTCCGCGTTGGTGCGCACGTGGGCCGAAGCGTCGCCGCAGACCGCGCAGATGATCCAGATGCAAGACGGGAGCGCCTGGATCTTCTTGTCGATCGTCTTCACGGTGGCCGCGTTCGGCGTGCTCAACACGATGATGATGTCGGTGTTCGAGCGCACGCGGGAGCTCGGCGTGCTGCGCGCGCTCGGCATGCGGCCGTGGCGGCTGGTCGTGCTGGTGCTGATGGAGAGCGTCATGCTCGCCGGGTTGGCCGTCGCCATCGGGCTCGCCGCCGGGGGCGCGCTCGACGCGTACCTCGTCACGACCGGCATCGACTTCTCGGGCACCCTCGAAGACGGCTTCGAGTTCTCCGGGGTGGTCTTCGATCCGGTGGTCAAGGGTGTCGTGCGGGCCGAGCGGATCGTGCAGGCGTCGCTGGCGGTGGTCATCGTCGCGGTGGGCGCGGGCGTCTGGCCGGCGTGGCGGGCGTCGCGGCAAGACCCGGTCGCGTCGTTGCGGGCGGACTGACCATGCTGCTGCGCCTCGCGATGCGGAATTTGTGGCGGAACGGGCGTCGGACGGCGCTCACGATGGCGGCGATCGCGTTCGGGTTCGCCCTCGCCGTGTTCACCCTCAACCTGACGACCGGCAGCTACAACGACATGATCCGGGCCGGCATCTCGCAGCAGGCCGGGCACGTCGTCGTGCAAGCGGAGGGCTACCAGGCCGATCCCGACGACGCGCTGCGGGTCGCGCGCGCCTCCGAGGTCGTCACGGCGCTGGCGGCGATCGATCCGGGCGCGGTCGTCACGCGTCGGGTCAACCTGCGCGGGCTGGTGGTCAGCCCGTCGGGGTCGGTCGGCGCCGGCGTGGTCGCGGTGGATCCGGTCGCCGAGCGGTCGTTGTCGATGATCCCGGACCGGATCGTTGACGGCGCGTGGCTCGACGACGACGACCGCGGCGTGCTCATCGGGCGCGCGATGGCCGATCGCCTCGGGGTCGGCGTCGGCGACAAGCTCGTCTACATGGGCCAGCACGGCGGGAGCGAGGTGGCGAGCCGCTTGTTCCGGGTCAAGGGCATCTTCCGGACGGGCAGCGCCGATATGGACGGGTTCGTCGCGTTCGTGCACGTGCACGCCGGGTCCGAGCTGCTCGGCGCGCCCGACACCGTCCATCAGGTCGCGCTGCACCTGACCGAGCCCGAGCGCGCCGCCGAGGCCACGGCCGCCGCACGCGCGGCGCTCTCCCGCTCGGAGCTCGAGGTGCTCGACTGGCGGGCCGCCCTGCCCGAGATGGGCGCGATGATCGAGGTTGATCGTACGTCCAACGAGTTCATGCTGTACGCGATCACCCTGATCGTCGCGATGGGCGTGGTGAACACCGTGCTGATGTCGGTGCTCGAGCGCACCCGCGAGTTCGGGGTGTTGCTCGCGATCGGCGTCCGACGCCGCACAATCGCGCAGCTCGTGCTGCTGGAGGGCTTCGTGCTCGGCGTGCTCGGCACCGGTCTCGGCCTCCTCCTTGGTGTCGCGTTGTCGTACCCGCTCGTGACGTACGGGCTCGACTTCTCGTCGTTCATGGGCTCGGAGGCCTACGACGCCGGCGGCGTCGTCATCTCCGCGGTCATCAAGGGCGCCTGGGACGTGCCCCGGATCGTGCGGTTCGGCGCGTTGTCCGTGCTGTGGACGGTGCTCGCGGCGGCGTGGCCGGCGTGGCGCACCAGCCGGTTCCAGCCGGTCGACGCGATGCGCGGGGCGTGAGGCCGGTCACGATCCGTCACGCGCCGTGACCAGCCGTCACGAGCGCGCGGAGGATCCCGCTCACGAGCGTCGACGGGCGGGCCTTGGAGCCCGGGGAGGCGCAGATGACGAGGTCATTGCTGGTCGCTGGTGTGCTCGCGCTCACGTCCGCGTGCGTGATCGAGGTCGACGACGACGGGCCGCGCCCGAACCTGCCTCCGACCGTCGTGGCGCCGCTCGCGCAGTGCTGGTGGGCGGGCGCCGACGGCTACGTGTGGGCGTTCGACGCGTTCGCGCAGGACCCGGACGGCGCCTGGGACGTCACTGAGGTCTGGGCCGACGTCTACGACGTGCGCAACGGCGATCGTTACATCGACAGCTACCCGCTGCAGCGCACCGCGGAGGCCGATCGTTGGTACTCGGACTGGTACGGCTGGAGTATGCCGCTCGACTGCCGCTACGACGGGTACGTCGTCGACGTCGTCGCGTACGACAGCACCGGGTCGTTCGACCTGTTCACGGTGATCCCGGCGCGCTCGCCGTAGCTTGTCGTCGATGGGCCCGGCGCCGCCTCAGTGGATACGCGGCGGCGGGGGACGGATGAAGGCACTGCGCGCGCTCGCGGCGGACGGGTTCGAGCTGCTCGGCGAGGTAACGCTCGGCGGAACGGTCGTAGTTGGGGATCCAACCCGGTTCTTGGCGGCGCCCGAGGCGGGCGCCTGGTTCGGTGGGCCGGTGCTCGCGGGCCGTTGGTTCGTCGTCGGGCGCCCGCTCGAGGCCGACCCGGACCGCTTCGACGAGCTCGTGCTCGTCCACGAGCTCGGCGTTGAGCGGTTTTGGGCGTTGTACGACGCCGCGATCGAGGTGGCGACCTGCCCGGTCAACCACGGGCAGGTGCTCGTCGTCGACGGCGGCGCGCGCCTCGACCACGGGCTGCTGCGGGAGGTCGCCGAGGTCGACACCGACGCGTTGCCCTGGGTGCTCGACCGCGGCGTGCTGGTCGCGTCGGTGGGTCATCACCCCGCGGTGGTGCGCGTGCCGCGCGCGCGGGAGATCCTGCTGGTGTCGGTGGGCCTCGGGCCGGTGCCCGACCACGTGGTGCCGGTGGATCCGTTCGCGATGGACTCGGATCCGATCGACGACGCGTGACGCGGGTTAGGAATTTCTTCGACGTCGCGTATTCACTTGACGTTTCGAGACCGTTGAAGCGTAGTGCGCCGGTGGTGGATCGGCGGTCGGTCCCGCGACGTGTCTATGGAGGAGGTCCAATGCGGAGCATGGTTCGGTTCGGTGTTCTCTCGGGCGCGCTCGGGCTCGCGATCGGCTGCGAGGTCGCCAACGTCGAGCAGTGCACGGACGTGTGCACGAAGGTCGACCAGTGCGGGGCGAACCCGCCGGAGGCCACGTTCGGCAACCTGGGCACCGGGTCGTCCGGCGTCGCGGGCATCGACTGCGCGGCGAACTGCGTCGATCCCGAGAACCGGGTGTTCACCGGCTACGCCGACTGCCAGATGGACTGCATCATCGGCGCCGAGTGCGGCGAGGTGAACGACTGCTGGAACACCGGGTCGGCCATCTACGCCGAGTTCTGCCTGGCGGACCGCGAGCTCGAAGACGTGCGCCCGGGCACCGACGATCCCGCGCCGTCGAACGGCAGCAACACCGGCAGCACGAGCGCCGACGAGGTGGTCGACGACCCGGCGGTCGAGGCGGCGGTCGAAGACGGCAACTACGACGTCAACTTCGGCGACAACCCGCCGATGGTCGGCGGCTTGTACCAGGTCTCCGGCCAGATCGACGAAGCCAGCAACGCGCGCCCGCCGGGCTCGCCGATCGAGACCCAGATCTGCTTCTGGGGCCAGGAGTCGCTGCAGGGTGGCTCGGAGGTCCAGTACTGCGAGTACGGCGTGCCGGGCACCGCGAAGGCCCCGATCATCGGCGACGGCTCGGACTTCACGGTCTTCCTCGAGTACCCCGAGATCGCGACGATCTTGTTCTCGGGCGCGGTCAACCAGGACGCGACGGTGTCGGACGCCGAGGCCCTCGTGGTCTACCTGCACGGCCTCGACATCTGGGAGCTCTCGCACACGAGCTGGACGCCGATGGGCGAGTGCGGCGGCTGCAACTGAGCTGCTCGTGGCGGGTCGCCCACGCGGCGACCCGCCCGCGGTCAGGGCCCGAACAAGGCGGTGCAGTCGGCGAGCACGTCGGCCGGGTGCAACGAGACGACCAGGGCGCCCGTGTACTGCAACACGAGGGTGCCGTCGGCGTCGAGGATGAACGTCTTGCGGTCGGCCAGCGGATCACCCAGGCTCGCGGCGCCGTAGTAGACGGCGAGGTCCTGGTCGATGTCGCTCCACAGCTCGAAGTCGAAGCCCTCCCGGAGGGCCCACGCTTCGTTCTCCGACGGGTCGTCGAACGACACGCCGACGATGTTGACGCCGAGCGCGTCGAACGCTTCCTGGAGGTCGCGGTACCCGCAACCCTCGATGGTTCACCCGCTGCTTGCGGCGAGCGGGTAGAACCACATGACGGTGGGCTGGCCGATGAGATCGTCGCGTGAACGCGGGCTCTCGTCGTAGTTGAGCGCGTCGAACTCGGGCGCCGGCAGCGCCACCGGCGGTGGATCGCCGATGAGCACGAGCGGCTCGGTGTCGGTGTCGGTGTCCGCGTCGGTGTCGGAGTCCGTATCCGTGTCGGAGTCCGTGTCCGTGTCGGTGTCGGAGTCAGCGTCGGTGTCGGTGTCCGCGTCGGTGTCGGCGTCCGCGTCGGTGTCGGAGTCCGTGTCGGAGTCGGTGTCGGTGTCCGCGTCGCCGGCAGTGGCGGCGGTCTCGGTGCCGGCGGGCGCGGTCTCGCGCACCTTCCCGCACGCGATCGTCATGAGGAGCAGGAGCGGCGCGCGGGTCATGGGGCGTCCTCGACGGGGGTGTGGGTGTAGGTGGCGTCGCCGGTGAAGCCACGCGGCGGCGTCCAGTTGGCGGCGCAGACCTCGTTCGCGACCCACATCAGCAGGAGCAGCTTGAGGCGCTCGTTGGCGGGCGTCTGCGGCTCGTCGGGGCGGGAGGGGCGCTCGAACAGCGCGTACACGGCCTCATCGACGATGTGCGGCTGGGCGCGGTCGGTCACCGCGTGGCAGCGGGCGACGAACCCGTCGTCGAGTGGGAGCAGCGCCCCGATCTGCCCCTCGACCTTGGTGGTGGCGGCGCGCACCTGCTCCCAGCTCGCGATCCGCATGCGGCCGCCCGCCTTCTCGTAGATCCGAGCGACGACGCCGACGAGGTACATCGCCACCGAGCGCGTCGCTTCGTCGAGCGACTCGAAGTTCTCTTCCACGAAGCGAGACAACCGGCGGTTGTCCTTCATGATGCGCGTGAGGTTGGACTGCTCGGTCGCGGCCTGCGCGCCGATGGTCTCGGACCATTCGTGGACGAGGGCTCGTGGGATCAGCGGCGTGACGGGCATGTTCGCTCTGCTCGGTGGGGGGTTCAGCCTTCGGGCTCGGCCCAGCGGGCGGCCTCGAGGGCGACCTCGTAACCCCCGCACGCCTCGTGCACGGGCAGGCGCGTGCGCGTGGAGGCGCGGGTCCGTCCGGCGACCGGCCCGAGCTCCACGCCCCACGACTGGCCGTCGCAGCGCACCGCGGCCACCAACGACTCGAGGCCGCGCGCCGCCCGGTTGTTGCCGCGCACGTCGACCTCGATGCGACCGCCCGGGTAGCGCACCAAGCTCGCGTCGAGGTCGACGAACGGCTGCGCGTCGAGCTTGTTGTCGGCGCGCGCGCGGCGGGAGAGCAGCACCTCTTCCCGGTCGGCGTCGATCGTGGTGTTGAACCCGCCCGACACGTTCAGGCCGAGCAGCCCGGCGTTCTCGCCGGACGCGCACGCGTCGCACACCGCGACCGCGACGCCTTCGATCGGGATGTCGGCGAGCCAGACGCGCTCCAGCAGCACGATCTGCGCCTGGCGGGCGCCGTTGGCCGTGTGCAGCTCGATCACGGGGGCGTCGTCGGTCGGGGCGGCGCCCAGGGCGGCGAGCATCTCGTGGGTCAGCGTGGTGTACGTCGCCCCAGTGTCGAGCATCATCCACAGCTCTCGCTCGGCGTTGCCGTGCTGGACGACGATCGGCAACGACAAGCGGTGGCCGTCGCCTTCGTAGGGGAGCGCCGTTTGATCCTCGGCGAGCGGCGTGGGTGGCGGCGGCGTGGTGGTGAGCGCGGCGGCCTGGGGCACGCTCGGGCGCGCGACCTGGGGCTCGTCGGGCAGGGCCGCCGCGACGCCGACCGCGAGCCCGTCGACGCGCCCGAGGGTCATGACCGCGAGCCCCGACGCGAGCGCTTGTTGCCGTTCTCCCGGGAAATACACCGGGACCGCGAGCACGAGCCCGACGCACCACGTGGCCAGCACCCCGGCGAACCGCAGCAGGCGCCGCTCGCGGGTGAACAAGATGGCGAGCGTGGCGGGGCCGAACACGAGCAGCGTGGCGGTCACCGAGACGGCGACCGGCGCGCCGCCGCGGTGAAGACCGAGGCCGAGCAACACCGCGTATGCCGCTACCGTGGGGACGATCGCGGCGACGACGACGAGGGCGCTCGGGACCTGGATCGGGTTCAGTCTGCCTCCGTGAGGATCATGGCCCGGCGCGGGCCGGCGCGCTAACGCGAGCGCCCTGGGGGGGGCCATGGCGCGCGCCACGTGGTTCTGCGTGGACATCGAGTGTTCCGGGACCGTCCCCGCGCTCTACGACATGGTGTCGCTCGGCGCGGTTCCGGTCGCCGAGCAGAGCGGCGACCTGGTGATGGGCCCCACGTTCTACGTGGAGATCCGGCCCACGGCGCCCCGGGTCGACGCCCGCGCCATGAAGGTGAACGGGCTCGACCTCGAGCGGCTCCGGCGCGAGGGCCTGGCGCTCGACGCCGCGCTCACGCGCCTCGACGCGTTCGTCGCCGAGCACACCACGCCCGGCACCCAGCCGGTGTTCGTCGGGCACAACGCCGTGTTCGACTGGTCGTTCGTCGCCTATGCCTACGCGGTGACCGGGCGCAAGAACCCGTTCGGGTACAAGGCGCTCGACACGAAGGCCCTGGCGATGGGCGTGCTCGGGCTGCATTGGTTCGACACCAACAAGGAGCAGCTCGCCTCCATGCTGTCGTTGCCCGATCAGGACGCGAGCCTGGTCCACCGCGCCGACTACGACGCGATGTACCAGGCCCACATCCTCGTCGGGCTGCTGCGGCACCAGGCGCGGCGCTTCGCAGAAGGAGGCTGACGATGTGCGGTTTCGTCGGCTTGATCGGGGCGTCTCGGGCGGCGCCGGTGCTCCACCTCGGCTTGCAGGCGATCCAGCATCGCGGCCAAGACGCCGCTGGCATCGCCACCAGCGACGGTGGGCGGTTCCACCTGCACAAGGACCTCGGGATGGTCACCCAGGCCCTCCCGGCGTCGGTGGTCGAGGGCATGGGCGGCGGCGCGGGCATCGCGCACGTGCGCTACCCGACGATCGGCCTCGGAACCCGTGAAGACGCGCAGCCGTTCTACACGCGTCACCCGGGCATCCTGATGGCCCACAACGGCAACGTGACCAACCTGGAGGAGCTCGACCGCGACCTGACGGCGCGCGGGTTCCGCGTCCAGTCGTCGTGTGACTGTGAGCCGATCCTGCTGGTGCTCGCCGACGAGCTCACGCGCCTACGAAGCGCGGGGCACACCCTGGACGACCTCGCGATCGCCACCCGCCGCGTGATGGAGCGCGTTCGCGGCGGGTACGCCGCGGTGGCGGTGCTCGAGGTGGACGGCCGCGACACGCTCGTCGCGCTGCGCGACTCCCACGGCATCCGCCCGGCGGTGTACGGGCGCCTGCCGTCGGGCGCGTGGATGGTCGCGAGCGAGTCCGTCGCGCTCGACGTCGTCGGGGCCACGGTGGTCGGGCACGTGCCGTCCGGCGCGATGGTGGTGTTGCGCGGCGGAGAAGAGCCGATTGTCCGGGAGCTCTTGCCGCGTGCGCCGCGCCACTGCGTCTTCGAGCGCTTGTACTTCGCCCGCCCGGACTCGGTCACCGAGGAGGGCCGGATCAACGCGGTGCGGTGGCAGCTCGGGCGTCGGCTCGCCGAAGAGTGGCTTCGTAAGGGCCTCACCGCGGACGTGGTGGTGGCGGTCCCCGACACCTCGCGGCCGGCCGCCACCGCGGTCGCCGAGGCGCTGGGCGTCCCCGACCGCGAGGGGTTCATCAAGAACCGCTACTCCGGTCGTACCTTCATCATGCCGGACCAAGCCACGCGCGACGCCGCGCTCCGGCTCAAGCTGAACCCGATGCGCGAGGTCTTCGAGGGCAAGCGGGTGCTGATGATCGACGACAGCATCGTGCGCGGGTCCACCATGCGCCGGATCGTCCGCATGATCCGGCAGCTCAACCCTCGGGAGGTGCACCTCGGCATCTTCGCGCCGCCGGTTCTGCACCCGTGCTTCTACGGCATCGACATGCCGTCGAAGGGCGAGCTCGTCGCGGCGCAGCACGCGCCCGAGCTGCTCGAGGTCGAGCTCGCGCGCGCGCTC
>CAIUDO010000088.1 GCA_903897935.1 uncultured Pseudomonadota bacterium | reverse complement strand
GTCGAGGCGGTGGTCTCGTGGCCGGCGAGTGCGAGCAGGAGGACGTTGTCGATCAGGCCGATGTCGTCGCCGCGCAGCTCCTGCGCGTCCCACCCGCGCACCATCTCGGCCAGCAGGCCGGTGATCGTGGGATCGGCGCGCACCGCCGTGACGCGCGCTTGGATCCGCTCGGTGATCCAGGCTCGGGCGCGCTCGGCGCGCCACTCCGGGCTGCCGGGGAACTTGATCTTCACCGGGGTGAGGGTGAGCATGACCTCCTCGTAGTGGTCGCGCCAGCCGTCGAGCTCTTCGTGCGGGATGCCGAGGATGCGGAAGATGATGTCGAGCGCGAGCGTGCGCAGCTCGATGAGCGCGTTCGGGTCGGGCTTGTCGAGCATCACGCCCACCTGTCGCTCGATGACCTCCTTCATCAGGGCGCTGGTCCCCTGCGCGGTGAGCCCCTTCGGCGTGAACGGCGCGTTCATCGCCGTGCGCCCGCTGCGGTGTACGTCGCCGTCCTGGGTGAGCAGGCTGTTGCCGAGCAGTGTGGGCGCGATCTCGAGGTAGTGCCGCACCGAGCACGACTTGTCCTTGAGGACCTCGTACATCTCCGGGTTCATGCAGTACAGCGCCCACCGGCCACGACCTTGGTTGACCCATGCGAGATCGCCGCTCAGCGCGCGGAGCTGGGCGACGAACTCCATTGGCCAGAAGAGCTGGCGCAGCGTGTGCCCGACGATCGGCCAGCCGCCTCGCAGCCGCGGCAACGCGTCGGGGGTGGTCGCGGGGGGCGTAGGCGCGCTCTGCATGGGTCGCTCCGATCGGGCCGTTACGCTAGCCAGCCGGTCGCGCGTGATCGAGCCCCGTTCGAACTGTCACCCGCGGTAACCAACGTCGCCGTTGTAATGGTAGTTCGTTGGATATTGGTCCGTCGCGAGGTCCGACATGCGAACGTCTCTCTTGGTCTTGCTATCGATCGGGTGTGTTCACCGCCATCGGCGGCGCCATGTCGACGTTCTGCGCCCTTCGCGACGACGGGACGGATGACGTGTTGGGGGGCGAACGACCGCGGCCTCGCTTCGATGGCCCGCGCCAAGTTCGGGGATCACAAGCCCCTGATGGGGCTCGGAGCGGCGGTTTCGTGCAGCAGCGGCTTGGCCCGCGGCCTCGACTGCTGGGGGAGCACCGTCGGGACCCTAGAGCAGGACGCGCCCGACACCACGGTGTCCGAGGTCGCGCTCATTGAGGATGGGGCGAAGTACGCCTGCACCATCGCCGAAGGGGGCGTCATGACCTGCTTTGGGAACGCCGACTGGACGTGGTGGTAGACGCCATGCCTGGATCCGGCCACTGGCAGGGCGTCGCAGTCGCGTACAACGCCGCGTGCGCGATCGACGCGGACGACGGCGGCTCGATCGAGTGCTGGGGCAGCCCGAGCTCGAATCACGTCGTCGATCACCCGACGAAAGGCGGCTATGAAGCTGTCGAGATGACGTTCGATACCGCGTGCGCCCGTACGACGACCGGGACGCTGGACTGTTGGGGCTCCGAGGACGCCATCGCCCTCGCGGCGCCCGCGGGCGCCTTCACGCAGCACACCATCAACAACGAGGCGGCGTGCGCGGTGTCGACGGCCTCGGAACTGGTGTGTTGGGGCGGGGGTGACACCGTCACCGACGCCCCCACCGCCGGCATCGTGCAGGTGGCGCAGCAGGTGGTCGGTGGGGCCTGTGCGTTGGACACGCGCGGCGAGATCCGCTGCTGGGACGGCGTCGCCGAGCCGTCGACCGCGTCCGTGCTTCCGCCGTTCGTCGAGATCGCCGCCGGCGATCAGCACTACTGCGTGATGAACGCGGTCGGCCAGTACCTCTGCTGGAACGGCACCGGCACGCACGTGACGGGCGCGCCGCGGTAGGTGCTTCATCCTGCTGCAGGGACACCGTCGAGGGCCCGTTTACCAAGTCTGTGCTTCATCGGAGGTACGAGATGCGCGTCATCGGGTTGGCGGCCGTAACGTTGTTGTTCACGGCGTGTGGCGAGTCGCCGTGTGAGGGCTTGAACGCTGATTTGACCGCGCATTACGAGGAGTGCGGCGTGGCGTTGCCCGCAGACCTCGAAGACGGCGGCGCCGGCGACTGTGGTGCAACGGACGAATCGGCCGATTGTACTGCGGCGTGCTACGAGACCGCGGGCTGCGCGGCGATCGACGGCACCGACACCGACGCGACGGCAGCACTGTCGGACTGTGAAGCGGCCTGCGACGCCGCGTAGGCGGGTCGCCGAGCGCGGAGCGTCGATGAACGGGTGGATTGTCCTTCGTGATCTCGTCGACAAGGCGGTGTGCGCCGAGATCGTCGCCGCGTGGCGCGACGAGGTCCGCCCGTACCCAGGCCCGTTGTTACGGCAGCTCAGCTCAGTCCCCGAGGTGCACGCGCTCAGCCCGGACGGGTGGGTCGTCAACCCGGTGGTGTGGCCCGCGCGGTTGCCGATCTTCCCACGGTTCGCGACGTCCGAGGTGTCGGTCATGCGGGCCAGCGGGCTGGTGGCAGCGGTCGCCGACTGGCTGGGCGGCCCGCCCGCGCTGCTGCAATCGGCCTACTACGAGAGCAGCCGGGGCACGTCGCCGCACGTCGACTTCAACCCGATCGAGCGCGACGGGCCGATGGTCGGCGCGTGGGTGGCGCTGTGCGACGTCGGCCCCGACGCTGGGCGGTTCTTTGTGGTGCCAGGCAGCGATCGGCTGCCGCGCGACGCGCGGTTCGAGCGCTTCGCGGAGCTCGCGTGGGCCGGCTACCGGTCCGCGTTCGTCGAGGGTGGCGGCGCGTGGACGGACCAGGCGGCGTCGGAGCTGTGGGCCGAGATCGAGGCCGAGCGCGGCCTCGAGCGGGTGGCCCCGGCGTTGTCGGCGGGGGACGTGATCTTGTGGGACCGGAGCGTCGTGCACGGCAGCTTCGCGCCTCGGCCGGGTGGTGGGCCGCGCCACTCGTTGCTCATGCACTTCGTGCGGCTCGACTCGGTGGCGGATCGTGTGGACTCTGTGGTCTGACGCGCGCCGTGCCGCTCGCCGCTCGGGTGCGCGGAGGGGTCGTCGTAAGCCGGTGGCCGGCTCGGTTGACCGGTTAGCGTTGGCGGCCCCGGGGGTTCTATGTCTTCACCGTTCCTCGCCGCGCTCGCGCCGGCCCTCGCGCCCGTCCCGCCCGCCGTCGACGCGCACCCGTTCTCGATCGACGACGTGCTCGCCGCCGAGCGCGTCAGCAAGCTCGCCGTCGCGCCGGACGGGTCCACCGCCGTCGTCGTGGTTCAACGCCCCGATCGCGCCTCCGACACCATGCGCTCCGACCTCTGGCTCGTCGACCTCGAGCGCGGCGGCGCCAGGCGCCTCACAACGCACGAGAAGGGCGATGGATCCCCGAGGTTCTCCGCCGACGGCCGCTCCGTGTGGTTCGTGTCGTCCCGGTCGGGCTCGTCGCAGGTGTGGCGCATCCCGGTCGACGGCGGCGAGGCCACCCAGGTCAGCAAGCTGCCCGTCGACGTCGGCAGCTTCGCGGTCCGGCCCGATGGGGGGCTCGTCGTCGCCGTGTCGGTGCACCGCTCTGCCGCCACGCTCCAGGCCACCGCCGACGCGCTCGCCGCCACCGCGGCGTCCAAAGAGAAGGTCTACGCGTATGATCGCCTGATGGTCCGTCACTGGGACGCCTGGAGCGACGGCCGACAGACCCACCTGTTCGCGGTCGACGCCGATGGCGCCATCCGCGCGCTCACCACGACCCTGGACGGCACCGTCGAGGGTCCGTGGGAGGTGACGAAGGACGGCCGGTACGCCTTGTTCGCGCTCCGACCCGCCGCCCGTGAGGCGTGGTCGACCGTACACCATCTGTACGGGGTGCCGGTCGCGGGGGGAGCGCCGGTCCTGCTCACCCCCGACGACCCGGCGTGGTCGTTCGCCCCTACGATCTCCCCAGACGGCCAGACGCTCGCGTATCGGGCGCAGCGCACCGACGGGTACGAGTCGGACCGGTGGCAGGTCGTCTTACGCGACCTCGACGCCGGCGATGTGTTGTCGGTCGGCCCGGCGCGCTGGATCACCGAGGCGTGGGACCGCAGCGTCGGGTCCGTCGTGTGGGCCCGCGACGGGCAGCGCGTGTTCGCGATCGCCGACAACCTCGGCAGCGTCGGCTTGTTCGAGGTCACCACGCGCGGCGTCGTGTCGGCGCTGTCGACGTCCGGCTCGGTCGACGAGGTGGCGGTCGCTGGGGATCGCCTCGCCTTGCTCATGAACGACTTCGCGCACCCGAACGAGGTGTTCACGCTGCGGCCCGGCCGTGAGCGCTCCCTCGTGCGGGTGTCGGCGTTCAACGATGGCTTGCTCGCTTCGACCCGACCCGGCGCGGCGCGGCAGATCACGTTCACGGGCGCCCACGGAGACCGGGTGTACGCGTGGGTGGTGGTGCCGCCCGGCGAGGCGCCGCCTGGCGGGTGGCCGGTCGCGCTGATCGTGCACGGAGGTCCGCAAGGCACGTTCGCGGATCGGTTCAGCTACCGGTGGAACCCCAACGTGTACGCCGGCCACGGATACGCGGCGGTGATGGTCGATTTCCATGGCTCGACCGGGTACGGTCAGTCGTTCACCGACGCGATCCAGGGGGATTGGGGTGGCGCGCCCCTGGAGGACCTCGATCGTGGGCTCGAAGCGGCGCTTCGGGAGGTCCCCGAGCTCGACGGGGCGCGCGTCGCCGCGCTCGGGGCGTCGTATGGCGGCTACATGATGTTCTGGCTCGCCGGCCAGCGCCCCGACCGGTTCCGCTGCATCGTGGCGCATGACGGTGTGTTCTCGCCGCGCGCGCTCTGGTTCGACACCGAGGAGCTGTTCTTCCCCGAGCGCGACCTGATGGGCACCCCGTGGGCGAACCCCGTTGCGTACGCAAAGCACGACCCGTCCGCGTTCGTCGACCGGTGGAAGGCACCGATGCTCGTCATCCAGGGAGAACGTGACTTCCGCGTGCCGACCAGCCACGCGTTGGGTGCGTTCAACGCGCTGCAACGCCAGGGGATCCCATCCCGGATGTTGTTGTTCCCGACCGAGAACCACTGGATCCTCGGCGCCGCGAACAGCGCGCGGTGGCACGCCGAGGTGCTCGCCTGGCTCGACAAGTGGACGATGCCCGCTTCTCCTTGATCCTCTTCGCGGCGTCGGCGCGTGGACCGGTGACGGTGGTGGCTCGAGGTCGTCCTAAGGTGGCCGTGCGCCGGACGCCCGCACGTTCCGGATCGTCGTGGATGACGGCGGCGCCGGGTCGGAGGTCGACGAGGCCGACGGCACTGTCCTGATCGAGGCGTCACCCTGCCCGTAACGCGCACGTAGTGTGATAGGCTGGCTTTGGGGCTCGGGAGGGGAGATGGTGCTGCGCGCCTTGTTGTGGTCGGTGTTCGTCGGTGGGTGTGGCAAAGGCAGCGTTGAGACGAGCGCGCCGGTCGGCGACGCCGACAGCGACACGGACACCGACGCGGATGCGGACACGGATACGGACACGGATACGGACACCGACGCCGACAGCGACACGGACACCGATACGGATACCGATACGGATACCGATACGAACACCCACGACGAACGCGACGGGGTGTACGCGGGCACCCTGCAGCTCGAGCTCATCGAAGGTGGGTTCGCGAAGCTCTCCGACACCTGCTCGATGCCGTTCACCGTCGAGGTCCGGTCGGAGGACGCCGAGCCGATCTACGGGTGGGGCAGCTGCTCGTTCACGGGCGCGTTGTCCGGCCGGACGGTGTCTATCGAGCTGGTGGGGGGCTTCGACGCGTACCCTGTGGCGTCGGGCAGCGTCACCCTCGTGCACCCGTCGGTGCCGACGGGCACGGAACCCTGGTCGGGCTCGTTCCCGTACGACGGGCCGGTCGAGGGCTCGTTCAGCGGGAGCTACACCCCGGGCGGCGACGCGACGGTCGACTGGTCCGCGACCTTCTCCGCCGGGCTCTGATCACGCCGCCAGCAGCGCACCCTCGGCGGCGCGCATGTCCTCGAGCACAGCGGCGAGGCTGTCGGGGGACGCGTCGGCGCCGGCGACGACCTCGGCCACCCGCGTGGACCACGTGGCCTGGAAGTCGAGCGCGGCGTCCTCGCCTGCGGTCGCCGCGATGCGGTCAGCGGCTGCGTCGACGTCCTGGTTGGCGACGTCGGAGGCCTCCCACAGGTCCACCGCCTCGCCGGCCGCCAGCTGCTCG
>CAIUDO010000087.1 GCA_903897935.1 uncultured Pseudomonadota bacterium | reverse complement strand
TCCGGCGAGATGACGGAGTAAACCGAGTTCTGCAGCATGATGACGCGGTTGGCGACCCCGATGGCCAACGCGCCGCCCGAGCCCCCCTCCCCGATCACGACCGAGATGACGGGCACCGTCAGCCGGCTCATCTCCATGATGTTGCGGGCGATGGCCTCGGCCTGACCACGCTCTTCCGCGTCGATCCCCGGGTACGCGCCGGGCGTGTCGATGAAGCACAGCAACGGCAGCCCGAACCGGTCGGCCATCGCCATGAGCCGGAGCGCCTTGCGGTACCCGTCGGGGCGCGCCATGCCGAAGTTACGCTTGATGTTCTCCCGCGTCGAGCGGCCCTTCTGGTGCCCGACCACGACGACGGGCTTGCCGTCGAACCGGGCCAGCCCAGCCACCAACGCGCTGTCGTCGTACCCGGCGCGGTCGCCGTGCAGCTCCTGCCAGTCCGTGCACAGCCCCTCGACGTAGTCGAGCGTGAACGGCCGCCCCGGGTGCCGGGCCAACGTGGCGCGTTGCCACGGAGAGAGCCGCGAGAAGATGCGCACCCGCAGCTTCTCGAGCTGGACCTCGAGCTGCTCGATCGACGCCGACAGGTTCACGCCGTTGGCCGATTCCAGCACACGAAGCTCGTCGATGCGCTTTTGGAGCTCCATGATCGGTCGTTCGAAGTCGAGGACGATGTCCACGCGCAGCTCCGGGAGGGGGCTGGCCTAACCAAGCGGCGGGGCCCCGCCTACCACCAACGCTCGACGAGCGCGCGCGCGGCCACGGCGCCCTCCGCTCCGGAGACGCGCCGCCACCCGAGCGCACGCATCCAGTTTCGCTGCTTTCGGGCGAACGACCATGTGTCTCGCTCGGTCCTTCGCATGGCCTCCTCGAGCGGCAGGCCGTCCAGCACGTGGTCCGCCAGGTGGCGGTACCCGAGCGAGCGCATGGGCCGGGCCTCGCGCGACACGCCGGCGGCGAGCAACGACCGGACCTCCTCGACGTAGCCGCGCGCGACCATCTGCTCGAGCCGGGCCCAGAGGCGCGGCCGCAGATCGTCGTGATCGAGCCACACCCCACGCGCGTCGAGGCGATCCGGGACAGACGCGTGGTCGCCTTGCAGGTCCGACAACCGGACGCCCGCCGCGTAGAACACCTCCAGGCCGCGCACCACCCGCACCCGATCGTTCGGGTGCAGTCGGGCCGCGAGCGCAGGATCGACGCCCTGAAGCACGCGGTGGGGGTCGGGCAAGGCCTCGAGCTGCGCCCGGAGCGCCGGGTCGACGGCGGGCGTGTCGACGAGCCCGCGCACCGCCGAGCGAAGGTACAAGCTGGTTCCGCCGACCAACATCACGCGGCGCCCGGTGGCGACCGCCTCGTCCACGTGACGCACGAAGTCCGCCGCGTCGAACGCCTCGTCCGGACCGACGACGTCGATGCAGCGGTGCTCCACCCGCGCCCGCTCGTCACGCGTCGCCTTGGCGGTGCCGACGTCGAAGCCGCGGTACACCTGCATGGCGTCCGCGGAGACCACGATGGCGTCGAACGCCTCGGCGAGCGTGAGCGCGGCGGCGGTCTTGCCGGCGCCGGTGGGCCCTGCCACCACCAGCACCTTGGCGCGCCCGCTCACGGGCCGGGCGCCAGCTCGGGCCGCTGATCCAGGAACCGCCGCAGGTCCATCGCGTCGACCGGGTCGTTGCCGAGGCGCCCGACGTGGATCGCGGCGACGGCGCTCGCAAGGTACATCGACATGCCGACCGGCACTCCAGACAGATCGCCGAGCACCATCACGGACAAGAACACGTCCCCCGCCCCCACCGCGTCGACCGCCTTGACCCCGAGCGCGGGCAGGTAGTCGGTGTGAAGGCGCTCGTCCCCAGGCTCTGGGCGCGCGAACCACAACGCGCCGCGCTTGCCGAGCGTGAGCACCAACGACTCGGCCCCGCTCTGTGCGTAGTAGCGGGCCGCGAGCGGGGCGAGGCCCGACTCGTGGTCGGCGAGCGCGAGCCGCAGCTCGGCTTCGGTCGGAGTCGCGAGCCGGCACCCTCGGAATTTGAGGATGTTGGCCTGCCCGGACGTGCTGACGTCCGCGTAGTAGGGCCGCCCGGTCTCGGCGGCGACGCGCTGCACGCCGTCGATGACCACGGCGGAGAACAAGCCGTAGCCGAAGTCGGTGACGACGAGCCCGTCACGGTCGGCGACCTCGCGCGCGAGCGCGTCTACGATCTGCTCACCGGCGACCGACGACGGCGGGCCGTACGAACCCTCGTCGACCTTGAAGACCTTGTTCCCTTCGACACAATACCGCGTCTTGACGAACACGGGCCGTGGGTCGACCGCGACGCGCTCGGTGCGCACGCCAGCGCGCGCCAGCACCGACTCGACGGTCTCGGCGTGCGGCCCGTCCCCGGCGGCGGTGATGAACACCACGTCGGCTCCGAGCGCGGCCATCTGCCCCGCGATCAGCCCGGCGCCCCCGACGAACACCTCCTCTTCGAACGGGCGGACCGACAAGATCGGCCCCTCGGCGGCGACCTTCGCCGACTCCGAGTGGATGTAGCGGTCGAGGATCGCGTCGCCGAGCACCACCACCCGGCGCCCCGCGAGCTTGCCGAGCGCCGCCTCGACCGAGCGCCGGTCGATCTGGTGCCGTTCACAGAAGAAGCGGATCTTCTCGCCCTCGAGCGCGAACGCCTGCCGGTACTTGCCGAGGATCGCCGTCGACGAGAACACGACGTCGCCGGAGCTGAACACGACCCGGCCGCCGTACGACTCGACCAGGGACTTCTCCCGCGCGAACCTCGGGTCCGACTTGTGCTCGTACTCCTTGCCCTTCACGTAGACGTCGGGCCGCACGTCTTCCAGGACCGGCCCAGCCCACGCGTGCGGGTCGATCACGACGAAGTCCACACACACGAGCGCGGCCAGGTTCTCCGCCCGCAAGCGCTCGTTGATGTACGGACGATCGTACCCCTTGCCGACCACGTCGTCGCTGCTGACGCTGACGATCAACACGTCCCCGAGCGACCGAGCGTGCTGCAGGTACCGCACGTGACCCGGGTGCACGATGTCGAAGCAGCCGTGGCACTGCACGACGACCTTACCGTCGGCGCGGAGCTGCTCGCGGGCCTCCCGCAGCGCGGCGATGTCGAGGATCTTGGCGTTCACCCGACCTCCTCCGCCGCTGAGCGAACCGCCTCGATCACCTGCTCACGTCCGGCCACCGACAGCTCCGGCGTGACCGGGAGCGACAGGATCTCCGCCACCACGCGCTCGGTCACCGGGAGCGGCGCGCACGGGAGCGTCGCGTACGCCTCCTGCCGGTGGATCGGCACGGGATAATGGACCTTCACGTCGACCCCGCGGCGCCGTAGCGCCTCGGCGAGCCGATCCCGCTGCGGGTGCCGGATGACGAACGTGCTGTAGACGCACAGATCACGCGGGTGCTCGGGTGGCAGCACACGAACGACCGCGCCGAGCGCCTCGCGGTACGCGTCGGCGTGCGCGCGGCGCTGGGCGACCCAGCCGTCCAGATACTTGAGCTTCACGAGCAGCGCCGCCGCTTGCACGGTGTCGAGCCGCGAGTTCGGCGACACCAGCTGCACGTGGTCGCGGTCGCGGAGCCCGTTGTTGCGGAGCTTCCGGAACAAAGCGGCCTCTTCGTCGCTGTGCGTGGTGAGGAACCCGCCGTCGCCGAGCGCCGACAGCACCTTGAGCGGGTGCAGCGAGAAGCAGCCGACGCCGTACGTCCCGACCGAGCGCCCCCGGTGCCGCGCCCCGACCGACTGCGCGCAGTCTTCGATCAGGTGCAAATCATGTCGATTGCATACATCCTGAATCGCCGTGAGGTCACACGGCCACCCGCCGAGGTGCACCGGGATGACCGCCTTCGTGCGCGCGGTGACGGCGTGCTCGAGGGCGAGCGGATCCATCGTCATCGTCGCGTCGTCGACGTCGACGAGCACCGGCGTGGCGCCGACGAGGCGAACCGCCGTCGCGGTCGCCACGAACGAGTGCGACACCGTGATCACCTCGTCGCCCGGGCCGACGCCGCGCGCCCGAAGCGCCAGCACCAACGCGTCGGTGCCGGTCCCGACCGCGATGACGTGCCGCACGTCCAGCCGACGCGCGATCTCCGCCTCGAACGCTGCGACCTCCGGACCAAGCACGAACTGGCCGTGATCGAGCACGCGGCCGACCGCCTCCAGGATCTCCGCCCGCAGCGCGGCGTGATGCGACACCAGGTCGATGTAGGGGATCATCGGCGCCACAGCTCCGGGTTGGTGTTCATCCAGACGATGTTGCGGTGCTTCGGGTGATCAGGCTCGGGGACGCGACCGTCGAGCAGCGCGTCCCGCACGCCCTGAACCGCCTCCTCCAGCGACCGCTTCGGCGTGTAGCCGAGCTCGCGCTCCAGCTTGGCCGCGGACAGGTGGTACGAGCGGTGATCGAACGTGTCGACGATGTCGATCGCGACCGCGGGATCGACCGTGTCGCGGACCAGCTCGGCGAGCTCGAGCACCGACGCGTTGCGCGTCGACACGTTGAACGCCTTGCCCTGGATCTGTTCGCGTGGCGCGGTCAACAACACGCCGTACACGTCCGCGAGGTCGGCCACGTGGATGTTCGGGCGCATCTGCGTGCCCCCGAACACCTTGATCCGGCCGGTGCGCACCGCCGCGGCGGTCAGGATGTTGATCGTGAGGTCGAGCCGCAACCGTGGGGAGTAACCACAGACCGTAGCGGCGCGGACCGAGACCGCCGCGAATCGGTCGTCGACGAGGCCAGCCAGGAGCTCCTCCCCCTCCGCTTTGTAGCGTGCGTAGAGGGTGATGGGGTTGAGCTCGAGGTCCTCGGTGACGTCGTGGGTGTCCTTGATGCCGTACACCGACGCGGACGACGCGTACACGAGCCGCGCGACCCCAGCCGCTTTTGACGCTACGAAAACGTCTTCCATCGCCTCGCGGTTGACGAGGCGGGTCAGGTCGGGATCGAGGTCGGACGTCGGGTCGTTCGACATCGCCGCGAGGTGCACGACGGCGTCGAACCCGCGGTCGAGCACGCGCCGCACCGCGTCACCGTCGCGGATGTCCCCCTTCACGATGTGCAACGACGGGCCAACCAGCGGGTCGAGGCCGTCCGAGCCGAACCACAAGGCGTCGAACACCGTGACCTGGTGCCCTTGACGCACGAGGTCCGGCACCAGCACCTGACCGATATAGCCTGCGCCACCCGTGACCAGAACGCGCATCGGACCTCCGGCCGCGCCCCCTAACCGCTCGCGGCCACGCGGCTGTCAGGTCCGATGGAACCGATACTCGAGCTCCTGCACGGTGATGCGGACCGCGACGGGGCGACCGTGCGCGCACACGGAGAAGTCGACCTCGTCGAGCTGAGCGAGCAGGGCGCGCATGGCGTAGGGCGTCAGCGGCTCGTTCGCGCGCACGGCGCTGTGACAGGCCATCGTCGCGAGCACGTGCTCGATGTGATCGTCGATCGCGGTGGCGTGGACGTGATCCCCGGCGAGCTCGCCGGCGACGTCGCGCACCAGGTCGGACACGTCGAGGCCGCCGAGCAGCCCGGGGATCGCCACGACCGCCACCCGATCCGGCGACACCCGCGCGAGCCGCAGCCCCGTCTCGGCCTCGAGCGTGTCGAACGCGGCGACCAGGCGCTCCACCTGGCCGCGCGGCAGCTCCAGTACGGTCGGGGTGAGCAAGACCTGCGCGCCGCCGAGGTGCTCGCGCCGGTGGCGCCGGAGTCGGTGCAGCATGACGCGCTCGTGGGCGGCGTGCTGGTCGACCACGACGAGCTCGCCCCCGCCGCGGCACAAGATGTAGCTGTCGGCGATCTGAGTGAGCACCTCGAGATCGCGGTACCGGGGGACCGGCAGGAGATCATCGCCGCGCCGCAGGGGCTCTGCGGCCTCGGGCGCCGACCAGCCCGGCACCGCCTCCTCCGCGACGATCGGGGGCGGCGCCGGTGGCTCGAGCGCGAGGCGCTCTTGCCGCGCGGGCGCGGGCGGCGGCGCGAACAGCCCCTCGGGTCGCGCCGCGGGCCCGACGACGCGCGGACGCACGGGCTCGACCGGCAGCGTGAGGCCGTGCTGCTCCAGCGCCCCCGGGATCGTGCGCGTCACCAGCTCCTGGACCCGGCGGGGCTCCCGGAACCGGACCTCGATCTTGGTGGGGTGCACGTTGACGTCGACCCGATCGGCCGGGATCCGAAGGTCGACCACCACCACCGGCCACCGGCCCTTGGGTACGAGCCCGCGGTACGCCTCCTGGACGCCGTCGCGCACCACCCGATCACGCACGTACCGACCGTTCACGTACAACCACGCCGACGACGCCGCGGTGCCCCGGTGCACCCCGACCGGGCTGATCAGCCCGTCGACGACGACGCCGTCTTCGTCGTGACGCGCCGCGACCAGCCGTTGACCGTGCTCTCCGAGCAGATCCCGGGCGCGCCGCCCACGGTCAGCGACCCGCGGCAGGCGCAGCACGACCTCACCGTCGTGGTGCAGCTCGAAGTGCACGTCGGGCCGCGCGAGCGCTTGCCGCGACAGCCCCTCGACGCAGTGGCCCAGCTCGGTCTGGGTGCTGCGCAAGAACTTGCGGCGAGCAGGCACGTTGAAGAAGAGGGTTCGAACCTCGATGTCGGTCCCCGCGGTGGCGCCCGCGGGCGACACGTCCCGCAGGCTGCCCCCCTCGATGACCACGCGCGTGCCGACCTCGTCGTCGAGCCGGCGCGTCACCAGGGTGAACCGCGACACGCTCGCGATCGACGGCAGCGCCTCCCCACGAAAGCCCAGGGTGTCGACCTGCTCCAGGTCGTGCAGCGTGCGGATCTTCGACGTGGCGTGGCGCTCGATACAGGTCATCGCGTCGTGCGCGTCCATGCCCGTGCCGTCGTCTTGCACGCGGATCGACGCCCGCCCACCATCCCGCAGCATCACGACGACCGAGCGCGCTTCGGCGTCGAGCGCGTTCTCGACCAGCTCCTTGACGACCGACGCCGGGCGCTCGACCACCTCGCCCGCCGCGATCTGGTTGACCAAGGCGTCGTCGAGGATCCGTACCGTCACGGGTTGACCGGCTGCCCAGGCTTACGCCGCTTGCGGTACTTGATCCTCAAGGGTGTACCTTTGAAGTCGTACTCTTTCCTGAGAAAGTTCACGAGGTACCGCTGCCAGCTCACCACGACGCCCTCGGGGGTGTTCGAGAAGAACGTGAAGGTTGGCGGGCGAACACGGCGCTGAACGCCGAAATAGATGCGAACTGCGCGATGATGGCGCTGCGGGACGGTGTTGACGCGCAGGATGCGCTCGAGCACGCGGTTGAGCTCCGGCGTCGGGATGCGCCGGTTCATCGCCGCGTACACCTCCTCGATGAGCGGGAGGATCATGTGCGTGCCCTTGCCGGTCTTCGCCGAGATGAACAGGTGCGGGGCCCACCGCACGTGCGCGAAGCGCTCCTCCAGCGTGTCCTCGATCGAGCGGCGGTCGACGTCTTCCAGCTCCTTCGCGACGTCCCACTTGTTGATGAGGATGACCAGCCCGCGACCGCGATCCTCGATGAGCTGCGCGAGCGTGGCCTCCTGGTGGGTCGGCCCGACCGTGCCGTCGATGAGCAGGATGCAGACGTGACAGCGCTCGATCGAGCGGATCGCGCGCAGGCTCACGAACCGCTCGAGCGGGTCGTCGATGAGTCCCTTCCGGCGAACCCCCGCCGTATCCACGATCACGTAGGTCTTGCCGTCTACTTCGAGGTGGGTGTCCACCGGATCGGTGGTGGTGCCTGCTACGTCGCTGACGACCTGCCGCTCCGCGCCGACCAGGCGGTTGACCAGGGTGGACTTGCCGACGTTCGGGCGACCGATGATCGCCACCCGCAGCGGGCGCGGCGCTTCGGCTTGAGGTTTGACCGATTGGAGCTCCGCTTCTTCGTCGAGCTCGGCGTCGAGGTCCTCGTCGAGCGGATCATCGTCGAACCCGTCGTCGACGGCCGCGCTGTCGTCGTCGTCGTCGCCGTCCTCGTCGTCCGCGGACGCCACGTCGACCCCCTCCTCGACCGGGAGCCCCTCGAGCACGGCCATCAGCATGTCGTAGACGCCCCGGCCGTGCGCGGCCGAGATGCCCTGCAGCGGCCGGATGCCGAGCTGCCAGAAGTCCGCTTCGAGGAGATCGTGCTTGTCGCCATCAATCTT
>CAIUDO010000086.1 GCA_903897935.1 uncultured Pseudomonadota bacterium | reverse complement strand
CGCCGACGCGCTCGCGCTGCTGCCCGCCGAGGCCATCGCCACCCCTGGGCGGTCGGACCCCAACCTCGTCGTGGTGACGGACCTGCGCGGCCTCGATCGCGCGCGGGCCCAGGCGGCGAGCGCGGTCCGGGACCGCGTCGCGTCGCTGGTCGACCTCGGGTTCGACCCCGGGGTCGTGCTCGCCGCGGAGGGCGCGGTGCCGGACGTGCACGGTCAGGCCGTGTTCCTTCTGCACCAGACAAGCGGGCTGACCGGGCTCTTCGAAGGTGCTCGCGCGGACGACGACGCGTGGTTGACCGCGTGGCGGGACCCGGCTGGCGCCACCGACGCCCGGTTCGTGATCGAGGGCCGCGTCCGCGACGACAACGACCAGATCATCCGTCGCCGACTCGTCGACGCCGACGCGCCCGCGCCGACCGCGTGGACCGTCGAGGCGCGGACGGCGGTGGTGTCGGCAGCGCGGCGGCAGCGGGAGCTGGCGATCGTCACCACCGGCACCGTCGTGCTGCGCGCGAATCGTGACGGCGCCTCGACGGTGGTCCTCGACGTGCCGCGGGTCGAGCAGACGAAGTGGGCGGCTGGGTTCGGGGCGTTGGACAGTCGGTTCTCGATCGAAGACGTGCGCACGGCCGCCGGGGCCCCCCTCCCGTGGCGGTTCGTCGACGCGGCCTCGGTGCGCCCGACGGGCCCGGTGCGCATCGAGGTGACCCTGCCCGCGGCGACGCGGGGGGCGCTCGCCGACGTGGTGGTCACCACGGTGGACAACGCCTTGCTCGGGCACCTCGCCACGACGGAGCGCCCCATCCCAGGCATGTTCCCGAGCTGGTCTGCCGAGACCTACGATCTCGGCGAGGCGACTCAGCCGTTCGGGGTAGCCGCGGACGTGGTGCACGCTGAGGGGGTCCCCCCCACGATGGTCGACGTCCGGATGCCCGAACAGCCGAAGCTGCAGGCGGTGTCCGGCGGGGTGGAGGTCCCTGGCGTCGCGCAGCCCGGGTGGGTCACGACCCGCAGCGTGCACGTCGGTCGCTCGCCCAAGGTGGCGGTCGGTCGCTGGCACACGTACGAAGAAGAAGCCGCGAGCGGCATGCCCGCGGTCCGCGCGGCGACGTTCAACGGGTGGCGGGCTCCCCAGCGGGCTCTGACGTCCCACGTGCGGCAGGCGCTGTCGTTCTACGACCCGTTGTTGCCGCCGTACCCGACCCCCCACGTCGACGTGACGCAGCACGCCGTGATCCCCGGCTACATCATCTTGTACCTGCCCTCCGCCGGCATCGTGCCGCTTCCCGCGGGCGCTGGCCTCGGATCGGTGATCCCGGAAGCGGCGGCGCGCCGGGACCGGCCCGAGCTCGAGTGGGTGATGTTGGGCACCAACCTCGCGGCGCAGCACTGGCTGCCGTGGCTGGAAGACGGGCCGGCGGGGCGAGGGATCGGGTTGGCGGCCGCGCACACCTACGGCCTGCTGCTCGTCGACGCCGCGTTCGGCGACAAGGTCGACGCGTGGACCGACACGCTCGACGCGTGTGCGTCGTCGGATCGGCCCACCTCGAGGCCGATCGATGAGTACGGGTGGTCCGCGGATGGCCTCGGCTCGTGGTGCTTCGGCACCGTCGCCCTCGGCAGCGCGTTGCGGGAAGCGGTCGGGGACGCGACATGGCTCGAAGCTATGGACGGGCTTGTGTCGGGGCGCTTCACCGGCGACTTCGACGTAGCTCAGGTCGGAGCGGCGCTGTCGGAGGTCGCGGGTCGTGACGTGCGCCCGCTCGTCGACTTCTGGTTGTCGAGCGCCATCGCGCCGGACGTCGCCGCGGAGTGGTCGGTGGTCGACGGCGGGGTGGAGGTCCGTGTGCGGTCGAGCGTGCCGTTCGGGACGTTCGAGCTCCCGTTCGAGGTGCGCAGCGACGAGGAGACCGCGCGCGGGCGGGTCGTCGTGGTGGACGGCGTGGGGCGCGCGACGTTGCCCATCGCGGGCGCACCCAGGGCGCTGACGGTCGACCCGGATCGGCGCCTGCTCCTCGCGAGCGCGCGCGTGGTGGGCGCGACGGGCTCGGTGAGCCGTGCGGATTGAGCGGTCAGCCCGCGCAGGTGCTCAGGACGTCGACGTCGGCGCACGGCGACCAGCCGTCGGGCATACAGCCAGCCGGGATCTGCACACAGACGTCGGGCGCGGCGGGGTCGACGCCGTAGACCTCCACGGGCGGGCAGGTGACCCCCTCGGGCTGGCACGCGACGACCACCTGCGCGTCGGCGGGCACGCACAGGCCGCCCGCCCCGTCGGCGACCGCCGCGGTGCCGTTGATCGGCGCGCACCCGGCCATTTCGGCGCACACCTCCGGCGATTGGGCGGCGCACGCGTCGGGCCCGGTCTCCGGGCGGGATCCACAACCGAAGACTACGATGAACCACAGCACGGCGCCTCCGTCGGTCGGCGCAAGCTTGGCCGCGCGGAGGGGCGCTCGCAACCCTGTTCGGAGGGACGGTAGATGCTCGGGTTGATCGTCGCCGTCGGCGCGATGGCGGCGGCGCCGTCCGCGGGTGACTTCGCGGCGTTCGAGCTCGGGGAGGGCGTCTGGGCGCCCGACGCGACCGACCTTCGCCCGCTCGGGTTCGACGCGTCGTTTGAGGGTGGGTTCGCGTTCGACGTCCTGCTGGGGGGATCGCCCGTCGGGTTCGTGCTCGTCGCGGACGGCGCCCTCGACGTCGCGCCGCCCAACGAAGCGCAGCGGGTTCGCCTGGCCAACCAGCGGGTGGTGTTGTTGGGGGAGCCGGTAGCGGCGGTTCGCCCGATGGTGGACGGCGCCGCGTGGACGCTCGACGTCGACCTCGTCGTGGCCCTGGGGCGTGGGGCGCTGGACCTGTTGCCGGACGACGCCGCGCTCGGGGGGCGGGTCATCGACGGGACCGAGACGGTGGTCGTGACCGACCTGTCCGGGGCCCCCCGCGCGCGGGCCCGGGCGGCGTCCGCGCCGCGTGATCGCGTCGCCTCGCTGGTCGACCAGGGGCTCGACCCGCGCGTGGTGCTCGCGGCCGAAGGCGCGGTGCCTGGGGTCTCAGGCCAGGCCGTGCTGCTCGCGCACACCACGACCGGGTTGCAGGGCTTGCTGGGGGGCCCACCACTGCCCGCCGACGCCGAGTGGCTCGTCGCGTGGCGGGATCCCGCGGGCGCCACACCATCGAGCGAGCGGGTCGAGCTGCGCGCGCGGTCCGACGGTGACGGGATCGTCGCGCGGGTGTTGGCCGATACGCCGTCAGGTGGCGCGCCGGCGGCGTGGTCGGTCGTATCGCGGAAGGTCGACGCCCGGTTCGAGCTGGTGAGCCGCGACGTACAGATGCGCGCGGTAGCGTCCCTCGATCTGCGCGCGGAGGTCGACGGCGTCGACCGGATCGTGGTGGATGTCCCGCGGGTCGTGCAGTACACGTCGACGCCGGCCATGCCGCCGTCGGCGAGCCGGTTCTCGGTCGACGCGGTGCTGGTCGGGGCGCCCGGCGACGCGGGGTCCGGGGTCGGACGGGAGCTGCCGTGGCGGTTTGTAGACGCGGCGTCGGTCGATCCGGCGGCCGACGCGGTGCGCGTGCAGGTGGATCTGGGCGGCCCCGTCGCGCGCGGCGCGGTGATCCGGGTGTGGGTCGCGTTCTCCGATCACGCGTTGTTCGCGCACTTCGCCTGGGTGGAGCGCGCGGGGCGCGTCGAGCTCCACGACATCGGACAAGCCGCGCGGCCCATCGCCGTGCTCCCGACGGTCGTGCACGCGGCTCCCCCGTCGGCGCCCGCCACGATCGACGCGTCCGTTCGGCCGATCGCGCGGCTGTCGACCGTCACCAGCGGCGCGCCTGGGGTGGCCCCCTCGATCGAGGGGTGGCAGACCACCCGTACGGCGGATCCGAGCGCGTCTCCGGCCGTCGCGGTGGGGCGGTGGCACTGGCACGAGGAGCCCGCTGCGCGGGGGCTCCCCGCGGTCGCGGTCGCTACGTTCGGGGGGTGGCCGCGCCCCCAGCGCAGCCTCGCGACGCACACGAGGCAGGTGTTGTCGTTCTTCGAGCCGTTGTTGCCGCCGCCGCCCGACGATCGGGTGCAGGTGGTTCAAGCCGCGGGGATCGAGGGGCTCCTAGCAGGCTGCTGAAATAGTCGCCGTTTCTGTGTCATTCAGTCTTGATTGGGACCGCCTGATGGAGACTTGGTCCGCTCGATTTGAAGGTGGTTGGTCGGACGCCTGTTGAACCGTCGCCGAGATAGGGTGTTGGCGCT
>CAIUDO010000085.1 GCA_903897935.1 uncultured Pseudomonadota bacterium | reverse complement strand
CGGCGGGGGCGCCGGGCGGGCCGGTGCTGCAGCGGCGACTGGAGCCGGGGCGGGCGCGGGGGCGGCGACCGGGGCCGGCGCGGGCGCCACCGCGCCTTCTTCGATGTCCGCGAGCGGGGCGTGCACCTTGACGATGTCGCCGGGCTGTCCGTAGTGACGGGTGACGGTGCCCGAGCGCGGCGAGCTGATCTCGACCGTGGCCTTGTCCGTCATGATGTCGCACAAGGGCTGATCGACCTTGACCGGCTGACCGAGCGCGACCTTCCACGCGACGATCTCGCCTTCGATCACACCTTCTCCGATCTCGGGCAGCTCAAAGACGAACGGCATGCTTGCTCCGCGCGGTCAATAGTGGACGGCCGCGCGGGCCGCGCGGACGACGTCGTCGAGGTGGCCCTTCGCCGTGGCGGGCGGGCTCTCCAGATACAAAAAACAGGCTTCAGTGAGCGCTTCCCGCACGCCGGCGGCCAGCATCGGCTCGTCGGGGTGCACGACGACGAAGCGGCCGCACCCGCGCACGCGCTCCGCGATCGACGCGACATCGACGGGCAACGAGGGCGCGATCACGACGGCAGCGTCGATGCCTTCGGCGGACAGCACCTGGGACGCCTCGGAAGCAGCCGCCACCGCGGAGCCGAACGCCACCAGCACCACGTGGCGCCCGTCGCGCTCCGGCACGTCGACCGGGCCGCCTGCCCGTGGCTCGAACACCACGCATGGCCGCCGCCCCGAGAGGCCGACGCGGGCGGCGTGGGCGGTCGTGGCGGCGTCGTACGGGAACCACAGCCGGACGCCGGGCCACACCACGTAGAGCGGCTGGTCTTCCCGCGGCCCCGCCTCGCGGCCGTGCGCGACGTGCACCACCAACGGGACCGCGAATTCGTCGAGGTCCGCGATCGCCGAGGCCTCAGCGAGCACCTCGGCGACCGCGCCGAGCCGGCCCGGGCCCGCCACGGTGACCAGCACCCGGCGCCCGGCGAGTGCGAGCCCGAGGCCCATGCCGACCGCGCCGCGCTCAGCGATGGGCGGGCGAACGGTGGCGCCCGCCGACCAGGCGCGGGTGTCGGCGTCTTCGCTGATCAGGAGGAACGAGGGATCTCCCGACGTCGCCTCCAACACCACGTCGCGCAACGTACCGGAACCCACGTGCTCTCCGAAAGGCGCGCTCCTTAACCCGAGCGGCGCGTCCGCCCACGCGAGCGTCAGGCCGCCCGTTGTAGCGTGGCCGACCGTCCCCCGGTTGACGGACCGGTCGTTGGTGGCCAAGTTGGCCGCCCTTTGAAGGAGCCATGATGTCGTTCGAACTTCCCGCACTCCCGTACGCGCGCGACGCCCTCGCGCCCCACATCTCGGCCGAGACCCTCGACTACCACTACGGCAAGCACCACCAGACCTACGTCACGAACCTGAACAAGCTGGTCGCCGCCGACCCGAGCCTCGAGGGCAAGTCCCTCGAAGACCTGATCCGCACCACCTCCGGCGGCGTGTTCAACAACGCGGCGCAGGTGTGGAACCACACCTTCTACTGGAACGGCCTCCGCCCCGGCGGCGGTGGTGAGCCCACCGGCGCCCTCGCCGACGCGATCGTCGCGGCCTTTGGCAGCTTCGCGGCGTTCAAGGAGAAGTTCAGCGCGGCGGCCGCCGGGCAGTTCGGCTCTGGGTGGGCTTGGTTGGTCAAGAACGCGGCGGGCGGCCTCGAGATCGTCACCACCGGCAACGCTGGGTGCCCGCTCACCGACGGCAAGGTGCCCGTGCTGACCTGCGACGTCTGGGAGCACGCGTACTACGTCGACTACCGCAACGCGCGGCCGGCGTACGTCGCCGCGTGGTGGAACCTTGTGAACTGGGACTTCGCGGCCGCGAACTTCGCGTCCTGAGCCCTCCGCGGGATGGGGCGGCTCAGCCGCCTCGCCGCGACAGCACCTGCTCGCGGATAAAGAACTCCCCCGCCTTGTATGACGACCGCACGAGCGGCCCGGACGCCACGTAGCGAAACCCCATCGCTTCGCCCTCTTCGCGGTACCGCTCGAATTGCTCTGGCGGGATCCAGGCCTTCACGTCGAGGTGCTTGCGCGACGGCTGGAGGTACTGGCCGATCGTCAAGAAGTCGACGCCGACGCCGCGGAGGTCTCGCATCGCGGCGAGCACCTCGTCCTCCTCCTCGCCGACGCCGACCATGATCGAGCTCTTGGTGAACCCAGTCGGCGCCATCGCCTTCGCGCGCTCGAGCACCCGCAACGACTGCGGGTAGGTGGCCCGCGGGTCTCGCACGACGCCGGTGAGGCGCTCGACCGTCTCGATGTTGTGGGCGAGCACGTCGGGCGCGGCCAGCACGATCGCGAACAGGTCGGCGACGTTCCCCTGGAAGTCCGGGATGAGTACTTCGACCATGGTCTTTGGCGACCGGGCCCGGGTCTCCTTGATGCACGCCGCGAAGTGGGACGCGCCCCCGTCCGGAAGATCGTCGCGGTCCACGGACGTGATCACCACGTAGTCGAGCGCCATCTCGGCGATCGCGGTCGCGACGTTGACCGGCTCCTCCGGGTCGAGCGGAGCAGGCCGCTTGGCGGTGTCGACCGCGCAGAACCGGCACCCGCGCGTGCAGGTGTCGCCCATCACCATGAAGGTGGCGGTGCCGGCGCCCCAGCACTCGCCGATGTTCGGGCATTGCGCCTCTTCGCAGACGGTCGCGAGGCGGAGCGTGCGCGCGCGGGCGCGGATCTCGTGGTACCGCTCGGATCCCGGCATCCGAACCTTGATCCACGGCGGTTTGGGCGATGGGCGGCGGGGCTTTGCGGCGGGCGACGCGGGGTCGACGGGCGACGACATCGGTGCTCCCTACAAGTTGCGGCGGTATTCACCGCCGACCTGGTACAACGCGTGGGTGATCTGGCCGAGCGTCGCCACCCGGACCGTGCGCATCAGCTCGCCGAACAGGTTGCCGCCCGACAGCGCGACCGCCTGCAGGCGGCGCAGCGCCGGAGCCGCTTCGTCGGCGTGCTTCGCCTGGAAGCGGCGGACGCTCTGGATCTGCGCGTCTTTGTCGGCGGTCGACGCGCGCCGCAGCTCGGACGCCTCGAGCAGGTTCTCGTCCCGCGTCGTGTCGACGAACGTGTTGATGCCTACGATGGGCAGCGACCCATCGTGCTTCTTGTGCTCGTAGTAGAGTGATTCATCCTGGATCTTGGAGCGCTGGTACTGGCGCTCCATCGCGCCGAGCACGCCCCCGCGGTCGTCGATGCGCTCGAATTCTTGCAGGACCGCCTCTTCGACCAGATCGGTGAGGCGCTCGATCGCGTAGCTCCCCTGGAGGCAATTCTCGATCTTGAACAGCCCGAACTCGCGCGCGAGGATGAGCTGGATCGCCATCGCCTGGCGCACCGACTGCGGCGTCGGCGTGGTCACGGCCTCGTCGTAGGCGTTGGTGTGCAGGCTGTTGCAGTTGTCAGCAAGCGCCAAGAACGCTTGCAGGGTGGTTCGGATGTCGTTGAAGTGAATCTCGCGGGCATGCAGCGAGCGTCCGGAGGTCTGGATGTGGTACTTCAGGCGCTGCGCGCGGTCTCCCGCTCCGTACATCTCTCGCATGACGATCGCCCAGATTCGGCGCGCGACGCGACCAATGACGGCGTACTCGGGGTCGAGGCCGTTGCTGAAGAAGAACGACAGGTTGTCGCCGAACGCGTCGATGTGCATGCCGCGCGAGCGGTAGTACTCGACCAGGGTCAGGCCGTTCGCGAGGGTGAACGCGAGCTGCGTGATCGGGTTGGCCCCGGCCTCGGCGATGTGGTAGCCGCTGATTGACACCGAATAGAAGTTACGAACGTCATTCTCGACGAACCATGACTGGACGTCCCCCATCATGCGGAGGGCGAACTCGGTGGAGAAGATGCAGGTGTTCTGCGCTTGATCCTCTTTCAGGATGTCGGCTTGTACGGTGCCGCGCACAGTGCGCACGGTGCGATCGGCGATGGCGGCGCGCTCGTCTTCGGTCGGGGGGCGCCCGTTCGCCGCTTCGAACCGGTCGACTTCCTGGTCGATCGCGGTGTTGAAGAACATCGCGAGCAAGATTGGGGCGGGCCCGTTGATGGTCATGCTCACCGAGGTCGTCGGCGCGCACAGGTGGAACCCACCGTACAGGATCTTCATGTCGTCGAGGTGTGGCACGCTCACGCCCGACTCGCCGATCTTGCCGTAGATGTCGGGCCGCTCGGCGGGATCCTCGCCGTACAGGGTGACGCTGTCGAACGCGGTGGACAACCGGTGCGCGCGTTCGCCGCGGCACAAGAAGTGGAAGCGCTCGTTGGTCTGCGCTGGCCCGCCCTCACCGGCGAACATGCGCTTTGGATCCTCACCTTCGCGCTTGAGCGGGAACACGCCGGCGGTGAACGGGAACGCGCCGGGCAGGTTCTCCAGCATGGAGAAGCGCACCACGGTGGCGTGGTCATCGGTGCGGGGGAGGGCGACCCGCGGGATGCTCTGGTGGCTCAGGCTCTCGGTGACGAGCGGCTGCCGCACCTCGCGGCCCCGCACCACGTACACGAGCTCATCGCCCGACCACTCCGCCACCTTCGCCGACCACCCGTCGACGATGTCCCGCGTCTCGGGGGCCAGGTCGGCGCTGGCCCGAGCGTGCGCGCCGGCGACGGCGGCCTCGGCGTCGGTGCCGGCGACCGCCCCGAGCGCGACGGCCAACGACTGCACCGTGCGCGCTTTCTCCGCCTCCTGATTGGCTTTTTGGTGCCAACCGCGCACGGTCGCCGCGACCTCACGCAGGTACCGCTCGCGCTCGGTGGGCACGATCGCGCCGACCGGCGGCCCGTGCACGCGCGGCGGCTGCGGCATGGTGCTTGGGTAGGGTTGCCCAGTCTTTTCGCGCAGGACCCGGAGGAGCCCGTGGTAGAGCGCGTTGACGCCCTCATCGGCGAACCGCGACGCGATCGTGCCGTACACGGGCATCGACTCGGGGTCGACCGTGAACGCGCGCCGGTTGCGGGCGACCTGCTTCCGGACGTCGCGCAGCGCGTCGAGCGCGCCGCGCTTCTCGAACTTGTTGATCGCGATCAGGTCGGCGTAGTCGAGCATGTCGATCTTCTCGAGCTGCGACGCCGCGCCGTACTCGGGGGTCATGACGTACAATGAGACGTCGGTGACGGTGGCGATGTCGGCGTCGCCCTGCCCGATGCCGCTCGTCTCCACGATCACGAGGTCGTACCCGGCGACCCGGCACAGGTGCACCGCGTCCCGGATCGCCGCCGACAGCTCACCCTTCTTCTCGCGCGTCGCGAGCGACCGCATGAACACGCGGCTCGGGTCGATGGCGTTCATGCGGATGCGGTCGCCGAGCAACGCGCCCCCGGTGCGGCGCCGGGTCGGGTCGATCGACAGCACCGCGACGCGCGACTCTGGGCGATCGAGCAGCCACCTGCGCAGCAGCTCGTCGGTAAGCGACGACTTGCCGGAGCCCCCGGTGCCGGTGATGCCGAGGCTCGGGATCGCGCCGACCGGGCTGGCGCGTAGCGCTTCGAGCGCCCTAGCGGCGCCGCCTTCAATCCCCGCCACCGCGGCCTCCGCGGCTGTGATGGCGCGCGCGAGGGCGGCTTGGTCCCCGGCGCGCACCGCGTCCGGGTCGGGCGGCGCGATCGCCAACGGATCGGTGTCCGAGCGCATCAGCATGTCGTCGATGAGGCCCTCGAGGCCCAACCGTCTCCCGTCTTCGGGAGAGTAGATCCGCTCGATCCCGTCTTGTTCGAGGGCCTGAATCTCCACGGGGACGATCACGCCGCCGCCGCCGCCGAAGATCTTGATGTGACTGCCGCCGTTCTCGTCGAGCAAGCGCCGGACGTACCGGAAGTACTCCATGTGGCCGCCCTGGTACGAGCTGATGGCGACCGCGGCGGCGTCTTCTTGGATCGCGGCGAGCGCGACGTCGCGGGCGGTCCGGTTGTGGCCGAGGTGGATGACCTCGGCCCCGCCGGACTGCAGGATCCGGCGCATGATGTTGATGGCCGCGTCGTGCCCGTCGAACAGGCTCGCCGCGGTGACCACCCGGATCTTGTTCTTCGACGCGTACCGGTCCACCATGTCCGGGCTCTCCTGAAGCTGGGCCCGGGACGTAACACCGCCCGCGCGGGCCTGATTGGCCGGGCCGAGCGCTCGTCGGCGCGTTAGCGGCGCACGTGGGAGAGCCTGTGCATCCTGTTCCAGACGCCTCGCCGTCCAGCGCCGCCGCGCGTGTCCGCCACTTCCGCAACAACGCCGTCACCTCGTTGTCCAAGCAGTCTCCTTGGCTTTGGGTTGCGATCGGCGCGGTGGTCCTCATCGTGGTCGGGTGGTTCGTCGCCCGGCGGCTGCGCGCGCACGCCGTGGCCCTCGACCACGAGGAGCCGGCGTGAGGCGGCTGGTCACCTTCGCGCTCGTCGCGGGCGTGGTGTTCGGAGCAGGCACGTGGTGGGTGTTCGACGGCGACGTGGAGGCGGCGGTGCGGCCCGTGTGGGGCCGCGTCGCGCCGTAGCCTCGTGGTGCTGGGTCGTCGTGTGGGCGTTGGCGGGCTGCCGATCCGCGCTCGTCCCCGGCGTTCCGGCGCCGACCGCGGACCCGTCGGCGGAGTGGCAGGCGCTGTTGGGCCGGTCACTCCATGATTCCGGGCGGGTCGACTACGATCTGCTGCGCCGTGAGCGCGCCGCGCTCGACGCCTACGTGGCCTGGCTCGGCGACGACGCGGGGTACCCCGAAGGTCCGGCGGCGCGGTTCGCGTATTGGCTCAACGCTTACAACGCGCTCGTCCTGTTCGCGGTCTTGGAGGAGGGGCTCGATCTCGGCCCTGCGCCCCCTCGCTCCGTGATGAGCGTTCGTGGCTGGATCCCAGTGGATGGCGCTGGGTTCTTCATCGAGCGTGTGTTCCGAGTCGGGGGCGGTTGGTACTCGCTGTGGGACATCGAGCACCTCGCGCTGCGGGGCCGCACCCTCGATTATCGCCTTCACGCCGCCATCTCCTGCGCGAGCGTCTCGTGCCCGGCCTTGTCGTCGCGCCTGTACACGGTCTCGAACCTCGAGTCGCAGCTCGATCGGCAGATGCGGCGCTGGGTGCGGGATCCTGAGCGGGGCGTGCGCGTCGAGGGCGATCGGGTCGTGCTCCCGGCGCTGTTCGACTGGTTCCGGCGCGACTTCGAGTTCTGGTCCGGCGGCGACGACCTGTGCACGGTAGCGGCTGCGTTCGCCGCGCCCGACGTCGCGGGGGTGCTCCGCGCGGCGTCGTCGGCGGGGTGCGATCCAGAGTTCGCGCCGTACGACTGGTCGCTCGCCGCGCTCGACCCGCCCTAGCAGGCTGCTGAAATAGTCGCCGTTTCTGTGTCATTCAGTCTTGATTGGGACCGCCTGATGGAGACTTGGTCCGCTCGATTTGAAGGTGGTTGGTCGGACGCCTGTTGAACCGTCGCCGAGATAGGGTGTTGGCGCT
>CAIUDO010000084.1 GCA_903897935.1 uncultured Pseudomonadota bacterium | reverse complement strand
TCGAGAAGTTTCGGCAGAACCCCGCGCTGGCTGGCTGGCTGGTCGCGACGGGGTCGGTCGTCCTGGTCGAAGCGAGCCCACGCGACGCGATTTGGGGCATCGGGATGGGGGCGTCGAACCCGGATTGTCGGCAGGTGGCGCGGTGGCGCGGGGAGAACCTGCTCGGGTTCGCGCTGATGGAGGCGCGCGACCGGCTCCGTATGCATCGGGAGCCACCTGCGACGATGATGCCGCTGCCGTGGGAGCGGTCGCCGGGGGTTCACCCGGCCTCGATCGCGTGGCGGATGGGCAGCGGCGAGTCGTACCTCGTGGAGCTGGCGGCGTGGTGGGAGGGGCTGACCCCCGACGAGCGCGTCGCCGTCGAGCTCCTTCACCCCGCGACGGGCGCGTGGGCCGGTTGGTATGACCCGGTCGGGTAGCAAGCAGTAAACGTTACAGTCCTGGACAAGAGGTCCTCGCCGCCGTTCCGCTCGCGGCGTGACCCCGCCGCCCCGTCTGCCGTTCGAGCTGAGCGGAAGGGCCAACCCTGGGCGTCCGGCGTCGTGTAGGCTCCGGCTGCAGCAGCGGAGCACACGCATGGCAGACGATCCTCTCGCTCCGTTCCAACCGCCGGCCCCGCGCGCGGGCGTCGCGTCGGAGGTGCCGGCCGCCAACGTGGGCGTTTGGGCGGCGCTGCTGCTCGGGTCCAGCCTGATCCTCGGTGCGCTGGGTTGGGTGGGCGGCGGCGCGTCTCCGGTCGGGACCATCCCCAGCGCGGCCTGGTTCGTGTCCGGCGCGCTCGCCGTCACGAGCGCGCTGGCGCTCGCCGCGGTTTGGTTCGTGCGCCGAGCGTCGGACCCGCCCGCTGCGCCTCGCGACGGGTCGGGCCAAGCGCCCTGGGTCGCGATCACCGTCGGGATCCTGGGCGTCGTGTCGGTGGCCGTCGGCGCGGGCGCGTACGCCAGCGGTGGAGACGCCCAGGCCGTTCATGCGGTCTTGAACTCCACGGGCCTGCAGCTCACCGTCGGGATCGTCGTTCGGGGCGCGGTCGGCGCCGCCGTGCTTCTCGTCCCCCGACGGAAGCTCGCCTTCTATTCAAGTTGTATCACCATCAGTTACCTTTCCGTTGCCCTCGGGATGCAGTTCTGCGTTCCGGGGATCGTGTTGGGGTTCGCCACCGCGCTGGTCGAGGTCATGATCGTGAGGCGCGAGCGCCCCTTCTCGAACTACGTCGCGAACGTCACGGGGAACCTGTCCGCGCTCGCGCTCGCGGTGGGCGGCTCCGCGACTGGGCTCGTCGCGAGCTTTATCGTTGGGTTCGCTTTTCTAGGGTCCGCGGCCTTGTTCGACCCGACGGCGGGCGGGCTGTGGCTCTTCGTCGCTCGAGAGGCCGTCAGTGGGCTGCCGTGGATGGTGGGCCTGCACCTGGCGAACCGGCGCTTCGTCCCCATCGAGCCGGCGGCGCGCTAAGGTCTTCGCGCCGCCGACGCGGTGCGCGCCGCGATGTCGCCAGGCCAGGCGGCGCGCTCGAGGGGGGAGGTATGGCAAGAGTCGCAGCGTCCTTGCTCTTCGCGATCGGCTGCGCGCGTGACGACGACGCCGGCGAGCCCGCCGCGCTGACCCGGCTGCGGGCCGACGGCGTCACCATCATCGACGCGACCGGCGCGCCGGTCCGCCTTCGTGGCGTCAACCTCGGCGCGTGGAGCTTCCACGAGACCTGGATCTCGTTGTTCGACTACCCGCTGCACGGGCGGGTGTTCGTCGTCGGTCAGGAGCTGGGGATCGAAACCGAGGTCACGCGTGCGTTGCAGGCGCTCGGACCCGATCAGGCCGACGACATCGACGCCGTCGAGCAGGCCGTCGCCAAGGAAGTAGGCGCCGGCGCCGCCGCCGAGCTGCGCGCCGAGGTCGAGCGTTACCCGTCGTTGGCCGACGACTCCGACCTCCCGCTGCGGCTCGCGCTCGAGCAGCGGTTCGGTACGGACGGCCGGGACCGCCTGCTCGACACGTTCCAGGGCGCCTGGCTGCGCGACGCTGACCTGGACTGGCTCGCCGCGCAGGGGTTCAACCTGCTCCGTGTGCCGCTCGGCTACCGCGCCCTGGTGACCACGTCCGACCAGGAGCCGCTCACCGAGCTTCGGTACAACGAGCTCATGTTCGCGCGCATCGACGATCTGCTCGACCGCGCCGAGGCCCGCGGCATGTACGTGGTGCTCGACCTGCAGGAGTCGCCGGGCGGCCACAACGACTACAGCGGGGTCGGGACGTTGTACGACGACCCGGCGATGCAGGCGTTGACGGTGTCGTTGTGGTCCGAGCTGTCCCGTCGATACGCCGATCGCGACGTCGTCGCCGCGTACAGCCTGCTCGCCGAGCCCATGAGCGCGCCGGACGCCGCAACCCGCGACGCGGTGTACGATCAGCTCGTCCAGGCGATCCGCGGGCGCGGTGACGATCACCTGCTCGTCATCCACGACGGCTTCCAGGGCATGGGCTCGCTCCCGGAGCCGGCCACCTACGGGTGGGAGGGCGTGGTCTACTCGACGCACCTGTTCGAGTGGGGCGCGACGTCGGCGGCCGCGTACGAGGTCATGATCGCGCTCACCGACGCCACGCTGGCCGAGGCGCAGGCGGCCCAGGGCGTGCCGTACTTCATCGGTAGTTTCTCGACGATGGCCGACGAGGACTGGGCGTACGAGGGCGCCGCGGGGTTCGTCGACCTGTTCGAAGCCCGCGACTGGTCGTGGGCGGTGTGGACGTTCAAGCGCATCGACGACCCGATCGACGCGGCGCTGTGGGGCACGTCGACGTCGTGGGGGGTGCTCGGCCGCCTCGACGGCGCGTTCGAGCGTCCGGACGCCTGGCGCGACGACGAGGCGACGCTCACCAACAAGCTCGCGGGCTACGCCGACCTGGACGTCGCGCCCAACCAAGCGCTCGTCGACGCGCTCGCGCCGGGCGCGCGGGCGGCGGTGGCGGCCCGCGCGGAGGGTGGCCGGTAGGGCTCCGTACCCCCGCCGAAGGTGCTGGGGACGGCGCGCCCGGAGCGAGGCAGGGAGGGCGCGTCGGAGAAGAGATGACGTCGCTGCTCGTGGTCGCCCTGGTCGCTTGTGCTCCCCCCGTCGACGTCGCGCCGCTCGGCGAGACCGGCGGCGTCGTCGCCGAGGATGACGACGGCATCGACGAGGCGCTCGACAGCGCCGACACCGGCTCGCCGGGCCAGACCCTCGCTGGGTCGCCGTTCATCGGGTCGGCCTCCGCGACCGGCGAGGGGGGCGCCGGGTTCGTCCCGCACGCGCTCGGGTTCGGCGCCTCGTGGTCGGTCGTCGACGGGAGCGTCGAGGGCCCCGCCGAGGTGCTCTTGTACCTGTTCACGTGGTCGTTCCTCGAGAGCGGCGACCCGGCAGGGCTCTGTACCGTATCCTACTCGGTGGCGTCTCCGGAGTCGTTGTTCCTGACCTACGACTACCCGACGATCACGGCGGGCACGACGGGGCCGTGGACGGCGCGGGGCTTCACGGGCGTGCTCGACGCGGCGGCGGCGACGACCAACTGTGTCGGGATCGACCCGGCGGCGTGGGGAGACCCGGTGGCGCTGCTCGACGGGAGCGTGTTGGGTGTGGGGGTCAGCGTCGCGAACGACGACGTGCTCGCGTCGCTGGTCCCGTCGGGGGCGGACCTCTCGCGCACGGTGGGCGCCGCGGTCCAGTGGGAGCTGTTCGAGCGCTACGAGGACCTGAGCTCGGGCACCTACCAGGTGGGGGCGACGCGCTACTACGCCGATGGGGTCGTCACTCCCGGCGAAGAAGCTACGCTCACCGGCGACGCGATGCCCGACGGCGCCTATCGGGTCGACCCGGTCCTGCTGCTCACCGCCGACGCGCTGTTGGCCGCCGCGCTTTAGTCGCGGCGCGCCGTCGCCTTGGCGGCCCCGGCGGCGCCGCTCGCACCGGAACCGGCGTTCGCGCTCGGTGGGTCCGATCAGCGGCCGGCAACCGGATCCACGGGCCACTCCGCCGGAACCTCCCACACCGTACGGTCCGGCAACTCCACCCGGATCGCCCGCAGCGCGATGCCCACCGGCCACACCTCCGCCGACCCGTACAGCGCGTCGCCGAGGATCGGCCACCCCCGGGACGCCAGGTGCACCCGGAGCTGGTGGTTGCGCCCCGTGCGCGGCCGGAGCGTCCACGTGAGCACCCCGCCCGACACCCGCTCGAACACCGCGTCCGTGACGGCCTCCTTGCCGTGCGGCGCTGCGTACGCCCGCCGCTTGCCGCGCAGCAGCCGGTCTGCCCACCGCAACGTCGTCCCCGCCGGCCCCGGCGGCTCCCCCGTCGTCAGCGCCGCGTACGTCTTGCGGACCTCACGGTCCTCCAACCACATCGAGAGCTGCCGGTGCGCCGCCGCCGTCCGCGCCACCAACAGCAGGCCCGTCACCTCGCGGTCGAGCCGGTGCACCACCCACAGACGCTCCCCGCGCTCGGCCGCCAACTGGTCGATCAGGCCGGCGGCGCCGAAGCGATCGGGGATCGTCGGCACGCCCGCGGGCTTGTCGACGACCAACACGTCGGGCGTCTCGTGCACGATCCGCGCGATCACGGCGCCGCCGGGTCGTCGAGGCGCACCACCGCGCGCAGCGCCGCCAGCTCCGCGGCGGTCGCCGGGCGCGCGCCCCCGACCGGCAGGTCGTCGGGCAACCGGACCGGCCCGTGCGCGACCCGCCGCAGCGTGAGCACGTCGTTCTCGCGCGCGCGAAACATCCGCTTGACCTGGTGGTATCGGCCCTCGTGCAGGACGAGCGTGACCGTGGTCGGGTCGTCGCCCCACGACAGCTCCGCCGGACGAAGCTCCTCGCCGGACCCGCGGAACGTCAGCCCGTAAGCGAACGCCGCCACGTCGGCGACCGTCGCCGGGCGCGCCAACGTGGCGATGTAGGTCTTGCCGACCTCCCAGCGCGGGTGGGTGAGGCGGTGCGCGAGCTCGCCGTCCGTCGTCAACACCACCAGCCCGGTCACGTCCTTGTCGAGGCGGCCGACCGTCTTCCAGGCGAGGTGCCGCAGCCGCGCAGGGAGGAGCTGGATGATCGGGATGCCGTCGTGGCTGTCCGTCGACGTGACGTACCCCTCGGCCTTGTGCACCAGCCACGTGTGCCCGTCGACCCACACCCACGGCCGCCCGTCGACGGTGACCGCCGCGGTGGCCGACACCGGGCAGCCCGGGTCGAACACGGCCGACCCGTCGACGACGACGCGCCCGTCCCGCACCAAGTCGGCGACGGTGCGCCTCGGCCCGACGCCTGCTTCGACGAGCCATCGATCGAGCCGCACCCGCACCTCCGCCGGCCGACTATCCGGCGAGCACGCGCTCGACCGCGACGCTCGCGAGGATCAGGCCCGCCGCGCCGCTCACGAACGCGGCCGTGCCGTACGCGGTGTCGCAGTCGAGCGGCCCGGCCGCGCACGACGCCCCACCCGGCAACGAAGGTTCTTCCTTCGAGAAGACGCACGGGATGCCCCACGGGCCCTTG
>CAIUDO010000083.1 GCA_903897935.1 uncultured Pseudomonadota bacterium | reverse complement strand
GATCTCCGCGCCCCCGGTGGTACGCACCCGAGGCGCCGGGGTGGCCGTTCCCGCTCGCCGGCTACCCGGTGCTCGCGGGCGAGATGCTCGCTGAGGTCTCCGACCCGCGCGTGCGGGCGGAGGTCGGTGGGCCGTTGGGGTCGTTCTTGGCGGCCCTTCACGGGTGTTCACCGCCGTACGGGACGCCGGAGGACCTGCTGCGGCGGGTCGACGCCGCCTACCGCTGGCCCACCGTCGTCACGCGGGCGGAGGCGCTGCGGAGCCGCGACCCAGCGTTTCCGGCCGACGCGCTCCTGGCGGTCGCGGGGGCGTGCCGCGACGCGCCCGCCTACGGCGGCCCGTTGGTGCCTTGTCACGGCGATCTGTACGCCCGGCACGTGCTCGTCGACGAGCAGGGGCGTGCGGCGGGCGTCATCGACTGGGGCGACACCCACCGCGGCGACCCTGCCGTGGACCTCGCCGCGTCGTGGCACGTGGTGCCGCCTGACGGGCGCGCGGCGTTCTGGCAGGCGTACGGCCCGGTCGACCCGGCGACGCTCCAGCGAGCCAGGTTTCGGGCGGTTTTTCATGTGATCTGCGAGTGGTGGTATGGCGTCGAGCAGGGGGACGCGTCGTGGCGGGACGAAGCGGCTCGGGGCGCCGGGTGGGTGCTCGCCGAGTGACTCAGGCGACGTCCGGGTGGATGGTGTAGGTGCCCATCACGGCGGCCGACGCCAGCACGTGCGGCTGGATCGCGGCCAGGACCGCGTGGCCGTCGACGGTGCCTTCGACCGGGCAGCGCGCGACGTCCAGCGCGTACAGCGTGAACCAGTAGTGGTGGCGCAAGGTGTCGTTGTACGGCGGGCATGGGCCGTCGTATCCGTAGTACGAACCTTCCATCTCCGGGTCACCGGCGAACCAGCCGGTGTAGTCGTTCAGGCCGTGACGGCGCCCGTGGCCGTCGTCGGGGCCGGCTTTGCCGCGCGGCGTGATGCCCGCGCACGCTTCGCCGTCGGCCAGGGCGCGTGCGTCGGCCGGCAGGTCGAACAGGACCCAGTGGTAGAACACCACGCGCGGGAGGTCGGCGGGGACGCGGCGATCGGGCTTGTTGACGTCTTCGCCGCTGCTCGGCACGTCGGGGTCGTGGCACAGCAGCACGAACGACCGCCTTCGGGCGGGTCGGACCACACGAGCGGCGGCGACCGGTTGTCGGAGAGGGCCATCGGGCCGTGCGCGTCGGGGCGGGCGAACGCGTACTCCGGAGGGATCGGGCTTCCGTGCGCGAAGGCGGGGGACGAGAGCTTCATCGCGGGGGCTCCAGGGTGCCGCGGGCGAGCATAGCGCAGGTGCTGGCGATGGAGGCGCGGCGGCGCTAATCCGCGCGGCGGGAGGTGGTTGATGGAGCAACGAGCGCCCGCGACGACCTTGGTCGACGCTGTGCGGGCGTTCGAGCCCTTCGACCTGCGACCCGGCACGCCGGAGTGGTCGTACTACGTCACGCTCGACGACTACCTGGGCCCGGAGGTCCGGCACGCCACGTTGCGGATGGCACGCACGCTGACGAACTGGGCGGCCGGTCGGTCCTCCGGTCGGGAGATCGAGCGCCCCAAGCTGAAGCTCTCAGGGCACAAGGGGACCGGCAAGTCTACCGAGCTGCGGCGCCTGGCCGACAAGGTATCGGCCCAATTCGAGGTCATCACGTGCCCGTTGTTCGACACGCTGAACATTGACGACGTCGACGCGCGCGACGCACTGTTCGCGGTCGGGGTAGCGGTCGTCGACCGGGTGCGTAACCACGGCGCGCTCGCCTCGTTGGACAGGGATCCGGACGCCAAGGCGGCCCTTGCGTTGCTGCGGGGCGGGCTGCCGCAGGTCTCGGTCGCCGAGGCATCGGTCGGTTTTGACCTGTTCAAGCTGGTCTCCGCCCGCTTGCGCTTCGACCAGGGCACACGCGACAGCCTTCGTCAGTTCGTGAGCGAGCGTCCGGCGCACGTGGTCGGATTGGTCGACGTCGCGATCAAGCTGCTCGAGGGCATTGTCGAGCGCCCGGTGCTCCTGGTCTTGGATGACCTCGATCGCGTGGTGCACAACGCCGCACACCGGGACCGCCTGTTCGGCGTTGACTTCCCGCTGTTGTTTCGCCCGCGATCAGCGATGGTGCTTACCGTGCCGATGGACCTTCACCACGACCCGTCGTTTACCGAGCTGCACGCGGTGGGTCGCAACCACGTGCTCCGGCACGTGAAGCTGTGGAAGGACCGGAGGTCGGGCGAGCGGTACGCGCCCGGTTGGACGATCCTCCGCACGTTCGTCGCGCGGCGCGCCGCTCCCGCGTTGTTCGCGCCTGCGGCCCTCGACGAGGCGATTGGCTTGTCGGGCGGCTCGTTCGAGCAGCTCCGGCGATTGATGTACGAGGCGTGCGACAGCGCGGACGCGCGTGGCTCCGGCACCGTCGAGCGCGTCGACGTGGGGATCGCCGCGCGGGAGCTGCGGGCGGACCTGGTCAGGTTGTTCGGGGCGCAGCGGCACATCGAGGCGCTCGAGCGTGTACGCAGGGATCGCACGTTCCAACCTCCGGCCGATCTGGAGTACCTGCCGATGCTCGCGGTGATGGAGTACGAGAACGACAACCCCTGGTACGACGTGAACCCGTTGCTGGTGGAGTATTTGGCGGAGCGCGTGAGCGAGCTGCGTGCGCGCGCTGATGAGCATCGCTGACGCCAACGCCATTGTAGCCTCCCGCCTGCGCTTCCTCGACGACGTCGCGCGGGACGCGCTGGTGCGCGCCTTCATCGGCCTGCGGCGTGCGCAGCAGCACCTCGTGCTGGCGGCGTGCGCGCCGCGGTGGCGTCGCCGGGTCGAGGAGGCGCTGGCGTCGGCGCTCGCCCCCGACCGGTTGGTGGAGGAGGTGGACGCCGACGACCCCGAGCGGTGGCTCGAGTTCCTGCGCGGCGCCGATCCGCCCGGCCCCCCCCGGGTCTGGTTGGTGCGCTACACCCGCCTCGACGCGACGCTCGCCGACCTCAACCTGGCGCGCGACTACGTGATCCACCAGGATCGCCGCGTGTGGTTGTGGTTGCCGCACGAGGGGATCCCGGCGGCGGCACGCTTCGCGCCAGACCTGTGGCGGTACCGCAGCGCGACCCTGCACCTGCCGTTCGCGGACCGCGTCCGCACGATCCGCCCGGCGACCCATCTGTTGGACGCGCGCGGCGAGACTCGGGTCGTGCTCGTGCAAGCACCGCCCCCGGCGCTCAGCAGGGACGAGCTCGATCCCCCGCGCCCCGCGGTCGCTGGCGTCCTCCGTGCGCTCGCTGGTCTCGCCGATCACACGTCGCCCGCGCTGGTGGTGGCCCCGGAGCTGTCGATCGGCACCAATGTGGCGGAGGTCGATCGGGCGTTGGTGGGTCTGCCCGGCACCGTCGTCGTCGTCGCGGGCCTTGGGTTCTGCGCGCCTGCGGTTGTGGCGCCGTGGTTCGAAGCGACCTGGGCCCCCGACGAGCGCGCCAACGTCGGGCTCGTCTGGGTGTGGGACCGCGGGGTCTTGTGGCACGAGCTGTTCGTCAAGAACCACTTCGAGCAGCACGTCGAGAAGGCCCTGCTCCCGGCGGCCCACAAGGGGGACTGGACCCTCCGGCTCGACTTCGACGACGTCTCGGTGTTCCCGCTCATCTGCGCCGACCTGCTCGCCGACGGCCCCGGCTCGCCTCGTTGGCGGATCAACGCCCATCTCGTCGACCGTCCGGCGGTAGGGGGGCGCGCGCTCGTGGTGGCGCCGTTGCTGACCCATGAGCCCGGACACGACATCTGGCGGGGAGCGTTGCAGCGGTGGTCGGGGGTGCCCGCAGAGCACGTACGGATCATTACAGTGAACCACGCGGCGCCGACCCCGACGACGCTGGACGCGGACCCGTCCCGGCGGCTGACGGGGGTGTGGTGGCCGCGGGCGGATCACGCAGACGAGCGCGAGCCCAACCAACACAGCCGAGGGTGCGCGGGCGCCGCGGTCGTCGGGCGGGTCGTGCGCCGCGTCGAGCCGACCGTCGTCGCGGGTCCGCTTCACTTCACCCGCGGCTCTACCCTCGTCGGACGGTCCCCGTGGTCCCCCGAGCGCGCCGACGCGCTCGACGGGAGCGCGCTGGTCGATCCGTGGGTGTACGAGCTCGCCCGCGCGCTCGGCCCGCCGCTGGGGGGAAAGGTCGCGGCGGCGACGGGGGGGAGGAGCGCCGTGGCCCAGCGGGTGGCGCTGGGCCTGACGGACGGCGTCGCGGTCGTCCAGCGGCCGTCGTGGCCGGACGGGGTTCGCGACGACGCGTGCGTGGGGCGCGCGGCCGACAGCCTGCACTTCCTGGCCGATGGCCACGCTGAACCAGCGTTGGCAGACGATCCTGCGCCGTTGGCTCGCTCCGGGGTGGGGCTGCTGGTGTGGTGTGACCCCGCGCGGAAGGGGGGCGTGATCGGCCGCGAGGTGGCCAACTGGTCGCGGCGCACCGGTGGCCGCCCGCTTGTCTTGTTCACCGATCCGCCGGTCCTCGACGCGTCGCTCACGCGGCCGGCGATCACGGATCCCGCGCCGCGTGGGTCACGCATCACGGAGCCGCGTCCCCGCGCGTTCCGGGTGGTCCCGCTCGCCGCCCTCGAGGACTGTCGCGACGCCGACGACCCGGTCGGCGCCGCGCGCGCATTGTTGTCCACGTGCCTGGCCGAGCTCGGCCGTTCCGACCCGCCAGGGTCCGAGGAGAGCCCAGGATGACGCGTCTTTCCCCATTCATCGGCCCGGTGGGCCTGCAGGTCGACCCCGCGGCGCCGGCGGGCGCGGAGGCGTGGCGCTCGTCGTACGCGCGCGTCTTGCTCGTCCAGGTGCCTGCGGCCACCCCCGAAGCGCTGCGGGAGGCTTGGGAGCGCAACGAGTCCTGGCTCGCCGCGGCCCTGACCGACGCTGAGCGCGACGGCGCGCGGGTCGACGGGTACCTGCTGCTCCAGCTCCCCGCCGGCGACGTGTCGATCGACGTCGAGCGGGAGGCGCGCGTCGCCGAGCTCGACGTGCACGTGTGTCGCAAGGCGGTCCTGCGACCGGCGGAAGACGCGGGGATCGACGCCGCGCTCGCCCGCGTGCCGGTGTTGGCGCTCCCTGACGCCCCCCCGGTGGTCGTAGAGGCCCCGCTCGGTGATCCGCCCGACGCCGCGCGGCGGATCGAGGCGTGGTTGGCCGCTCACGGCGTCGAGGCCGCGTTCGCGAAGGCGTGCGCGTGGGCAGGGGGCGACGATGAAGCTCGATAAGCTGACCATCACCGGGTTCCGGGGCATCCCGGGGCCGCTCGAGCTCGACCTCGGCGCGCGCGTCACCGTGTTGCATGGCGCCAACGGCACCGGCAAGACGAGCATCGTCGACGCGGCGCGGGTGCTGCTGTTGGGGCCCCCCGACCGGCTCAAGGGGGTGGACCTGGCGTGCCGGGGCAGCGGCTCGGAGCCCGAGGTCATCGGGGTTTATGGCTCGGAGACCCTGCGGTGGCGGCCCGACGGCGTGGCGGCGCGAAAGGGCGCGCGGTGGGTTAAAGAGAAGGCCCCCATCCGGCTCGTCGGCGGGCCGTCCCGGCCCAATCGCAGCGCGGTGCATCTGCAGCATTGGTTGGACGGCACCCGGTTCCTCGGCCGCGACACCCTGGCGCGCCTCGTCGACGAAGACGTCGACCCGAGCAGGCGCCGTGAGGTGTGGGCCGAGCTGATGGGCTTGGGGGGGTTGTCGACCGAGCTGCGCGGGCGCGAGCTGCTGGCCCAGAAGCTGCGGGCCGCCGCGGCGGAGGCGGATCGTGAGGTCGCTGTCCTGCCGCCCGTCGCGCGGCCGGGGCCGGGCCTCGACGAGCTGTGGGCGGAGGTTCGGAGCGGCCTCGATCTCGTCGACACGAACGCGGTCAACGTGCGCGCCGCGGAGCTGCGGCTGGGCGCCCGGCGCGCGGATCTGGAGGCGGCGACGGCGGCGTTCGAGCGGTGGGCGTCGCAGCCGGAGCCCGGCCCGGTCGACGCCCCGTCGCGCGACCCGCTCGACACCGCGAAGGTGGCGGTGGTCGCTGCGGAGGCGGCGCATCGCCAGGCCGAGGAGGCGGTTCGGGTCGCCAGACTCGAGCAGCAGGAGCACGAGCGCCGTGCGGACGCGGCGCGGAGGCGCCTCGCGCGGTGCGCGGAGCTGGAAGAAGCGAGGGAGGTGCTGGAGATCGCCGCGGACGACACCTGGGCGGGGGTGCGGGCGGATCGCGAGGCGTTGGCCGAGCGCCTGCGTCGGTTGACGGACCAGCTCGCGGCGTGGGACGGGGCTGGCGCGTCGCGCGCCGAGGCCGAGCTCGTCGCGGCGCGGCAAGCGGAGGCGGCCGCGCGCGCCGCCGTCGACGCGGTGCGTGGGGTCTACGATCGGTTCGTGGCGTCGGCGACGGCGGTGCTCACCCGGGCGACTGACCCCCATTGCCCGCTGTGCGCGACCCCGTTCGACGACGTCGCGGCCCTGCGAGCGGCGGCGGCGGCGGCG
>CAIUDO010000082.1 GCA_903897935.1 uncultured Pseudomonadota bacterium | reverse complement strand
CTTCCGGCGCCCCCTCTTGGGTCACGTCCGTGTACGGCCCCGGGGCCCGCCACAACACCGGCGCCTCGAAGCCGCGGCCCGTACCCAGCCACACCTCCCTGTGGCCGCCGTTCGCGGCGTACCCGCGCGTGTCGACCAGATCGGGCAGCCCATCGCCGTTCAGGTCGGCGAGATCCGTCACACCCTGGCTGTCGACGATGTCGATCCCTTGAAGGGTCACCTCCACGATGCGGATCGCGTCCCACGCGGGGCCCGGGACCGGCGTGAACGCCTGCCACGCGGCCGAACGGTCCCGGACGCGCCACGCGACCTCGGTGCCCGACGCGTCCACCTTGATCACGTCGAGCCAGCCGTCCGCGTCGACGTCTACAAGGTCCCACGACAGGTCCCCCGTGAAGAACGGGCCGTCCGGCGTTCCAGCGTCGTCCGCGGCGCGTAGCAGATCGTAGCTGTCGAACGTCAGGCGCCGTGACAACGACGCGGCGGGCGCCGGCACGGTCACCGACGTCGCGAACCGCTCGCCATCTCCCCAGAACACCTGCCAGTCACCGCCCTCATCGGCGATCAGGTCGGGCAGGCCGTCCCCATCGACGTCCGCCACCCGCGACACCACGTCCTGCGGTGGCGCGACGGTGTCCAACACGTCCGTCTCGATCTCCGTCACGCACCGCGCCGGCCCCGACAGGTGCACGCCCGCGCTCAGGCCGCCCGCGTGCCCGTAGTTCACCGTCCAGCCGCCGGCGCAGTCCGACGCCACCACATCGGCCCAGCCGTCCCCGTTCATGTCGACGAGATGAGATAAAGTGTGGGTCAATCCGACCTTATTGATGTCATCGATCTTGGAGACGGTGAGCCCGAGCTCCCGGCTGATGTCCGCGATCTCCTCGAAGCTCGCGTTGTTCAGCGCTGTGTAGTCGAACGTCGCCACGCGCTCGGAGGGCGTGCCGGTCGCGAGGCCGACGCGCTCCACCGCGGTCAAGACGTCGACCCCCTCCTGATCGTCGTACGACAGCTCCCACGCAGCGAGCAGCCCCGCACCGACCAAGGGAGACCTCGGATCTTCCGACGAAGTCGGAAGATCCGAAGCGACCGCCGGGAGGGCGGATGATGGAAGTGGGGCCCGGTCCGCCGCGAATCCGCTGGCACCCGTGATCGGTTTCGCAGCTCGCGGCGGAGGCGTCAGCCAGGGCCCGCTTACGGCGCCGATCACCTCGACACGATCGAGCCGCCGGTCGAGCGCGCGCACGAATCCATCCGCAGCGGTCGTCCGCGCGTTCAGCGTGTCGGCGTACGTGAAGCTGACCTCCACCTGGTGCGGCGCACCGCCCCCGCCGCTCGTAGGCTCGAACGCCCCATACTGCACGAGCTCCAGCCGACCCTCGGCGTCGTACGTGTACGCCACGAGGTTGCCCGCCGCGTCCCGCATCGACGTGGCCCGGTAGCGGTCCACCGAAGCCACCGCCGCGACCGGCACTCCGACCGGTTCCAGCACCCACGTCCGGCCGTCGGACCGCACCACCCATCGGTCTGGCGTCGCCTCCCACTCCGCCTTCACGGACGCGCTGCCGTTCACCCGACCGACGTATACGCCACCCTCTTCCGGCCACATCACCGCCGTGAGCTCAGGGCCGCTCAGGTGCCACGCGTCGGCCCCTTCGAACCACGCCTCCTCCGCGCGCCGCAGCTCGAGCGCGGCGTCGAGCGACCACCCGTACGCGACCTCATCGGACCACGCCGCGGACGAGCCGTACGACAACCCAAGAGAAGGCGCCAGAATCGCAGGCGGCAGGTCGAACGACACGGCGTACCCCATGTCGCCCGTCGCCGAAACCCGCCCGGCGTGGTCGGACGCCAGGACCGACGGCCGCGCGGCGTCCAACAGTTGGGAGAACGCGGGGATGCTCCCGTTTCCCGCGGTCTGCACCGACGGCTCGCTCGCGCCCGCAGCCCACATCAACGACAGTACGAGCCACGCCTGCATCAACGCCTCGAGCGCCCGCACGCTACACCAAGCGCCCAGTGCGGATCCAGTTGCGGCCATTAGATCAGGCGTCGTGACTGCGGACCGCGGCCACCAGGATCCGCCGCCACCACCCAGGGTTGGCGCTCGGGACGCACCGTGATCGCGCTCCATCGAGCCCCGCTTGCCTCGGTTCCTCGTTGTGGCTTGATGGTCCCATGGCGTGGATAAGGCCTCTCCTTCGGCCGAGCGAAGCCGAGCATTGGGCGGGCCATGCGGTCGGCACGCGCACGCGTTCGCGCGAGCCCGTCGTGATCGTCCCTGCACGTCGTCGCGGACGGGTCTGGCGGCGCGCCTGGACGCCCGCGGCTTCTCCGAGCCGGGAGTCCCTATACACGTGTATAAGGATGCGCAGGTCCACCCACGGTGAACATCGGCGAGCGTGACGATCGCGCGCGTGCTTCAGGCGGGAGCGGGTCGCTCGACGGCGACGACCAGTCCTGCGCAACACCGGGTCCCGGTTCGAGCGCGAGGTGGTGCTCCCGTTCGTGGTCGGGCCGGGGTAAGAGGACCAACCGTACGGAGGTCCGATGCGTCGCTCGCTGATCCGCGCCGTCCCGCTGCTGTTCGTCGTCGCGTGCGGTGGAAAGGAAGATACGACCGCCGAGACCAGCGCGCCGACCACGTCGCCGACCGACAGCGAGCCCACGGAGACCGAGCGCCCCGAGGGCGCGTCGCAGACGGTCACGGTGTTCGACGACGCCTACGTGTACTTCGGCGCCGAGAACTACCGCCAGATCGACGTCACGGTCGACCTGCCCGACAGCAGCGCCACGTACAGCGCGATCACCGGCCACTTCAAGCTCTCGTGCCCCGAGAGCGGGCTGTGCGACCACTGGGACCGCTACGGCAACCTCGGGGTGGTGCTCGACGCCGGCACCGACACCGAGCAGTTCATCGAGATCGACCGCTTCATCACGGCGTACCGGGTAGGCTTTTCGTGGGACGCCGATCTGACGGCGATGCGCCCGCTGCTCACCGACACGGTCACCTTCCGGGTGTTCATCGACACCTGGGTCGGCCCCGGGCACACCGACGGCGAGGGCTGGTCGTTCGACGCCGATCTCGAGTTCGTCGGCGGGCCGCCCCCGTCGCCGGAGCCGATCGCGGTGGTGCCGGTGTGGGGGCACCTCGCGTGGAGCGCGGGTCTGGCCGACAACCCGGTCGACGCCCAGGTGGTGCCGCAGTCGGTCGAGGTCCCGGCGGCGTCGTCGTACGTGTTCCGGTCGTTCATCTCGGGGCACGGGTGGAACAACCCGGAGAACTGCGCGGAGTTCTGCCCGAAGGAGCACCTCTACACGGTGGGCGGGGTCGAGTTCGGCCGCGAGGTCTGGCGCGACGACTGCATCGAGACGGTCACGGACGGCGCCCAGCTCGGCACGTGGACGTACGATCGTGCGGGGTGGTGCCCGGGGGCGCAGGTCTTCCCGTGGGACACCGACGTGAGCGCTTCGGTCGCGGCCGGGGCGGTCGACGTGTCGTACCGGCTCGAGGACTTCACGTGGTCGGGATCGGGGGATCAGCCGTACTATTACATGTCGGGCGTGTTGATCGCGTACGAGTGACCACGCGGCGCCACGGAGGGACATGCCACACGTACGATGGCGCTGGCTCGTGAGCGCGGCGTTGTCGGCCGTGCTCTGCTGCGCATCGACGTTCGTGCTCGTCGTCGCGCTGCCGTTCGACGAGGTCGACGCTGGGCCGCGGCCTGGCACCCGCCTGCTCGTCGCCACGATCATCGCGGTGAGCGGCGTGGCCGCGGCCTTGATGGCCCGCCGGGGCGTACGCGCGAAGGGCCCATGACCCGGCGGCGCGCGCCGTGGTGCTTGGTGTTGCTGCTCGCGTGCGGGTGCGTCGTCGAGGCCGCCCTGCTCTCCCGCATCTACGAGCACAACGCGTACCATCGCTCCAAAGCGGCCGAGTACGAGCGCCTCAGCGAGCTGCTCGTCGCGTGGCCGGTCGGCGCCCGCCTCGACGCGCTGCTCGATCGTATCGGCTGGCGCCCCGACGACCCCCGAATCGACGTCGACGGCGACGCGACCCGCGTCTCGGTGCGCCCGCACCTGCGCGTCCCGATGGATGAGACGCGCGATTACCCTGGCTTCGTCTTCACGTTCCGCGACGGCCGCCTGGAGCGCATCGAGCCGATCGGCCCCGACGGTCACGCGCCCGTCGTCGACCTGAGCGAGGGCCCGTAGGTAACCTCGGCGGATCAGCACCCCGAGGTGCGGCGCCGCACCACGGTTCGCGGGGGGGGGCGGGTGGCCGGTCACGGCGCGCGGGCGTATCCCCTGGACAGAGGTAAACGATGATCACGACGCTCGGTTGGCTGGGGCTCGTCGCGTGCGGCAAACGCGACGACACCGACGAGACCGGGCCGCCCGGTCCGACCGGGTGCGCGGCGGTCGCCGACGAGGTCCGCACCACAACGGTCCTCGCCGAAGAGGGCGTCGTGATCGGCACGGACCACGCCGCGACCGTCGCCGCCGACTGCACGGTGCACGTCGTGGGGCGGCTGCTGCCGCAAGCGAGTGACGCGTACGGCCTGCGCGCCGCCGTCGTCACCGCCGCGGGGGTGACGACCGAGGATCTCCCCTTCGAAGACGACATCCAGGACCAGGTCG
>CAIUDO010000081.1 GCA_903897935.1 uncultured Pseudomonadota bacterium | reverse complement strand
CGTCGGCGCGGTGGTCGCCGCGGGCGACCCCATCGTGCGGCTCGCCCACCGCGGCGGTCACGGGCTCGAGCGGGCGCGCGCCTTGGTCGAGGCGGGGCTGTTCATCGGCGAGGGTCCCGTCGAGGCGCCGCGTTGCTTCGGGCGGGTCGGCGCGTAGCGCGGGTGGCGGTCGGGCGTCAGGTGCGGTTTGCGCTTCGCACCTGCGCGCGATTGGCGGCGGCCGCCCGTCGCGGCGCGCTGGCACACGACGTGCACGCGCGGCGGCCATGAAGTACCTCGTCCTGACCACGACCATGGCGTTCGGCCCGGCGTCCAAGCTCCGGGCCGAGCTGTTTGATCGGGCCGTTCGGCGCGCCGGGCACGCGGTGCTCGAGCTGCTGGATCGTCGGCGGGCCCGAAACGACGTCGGGTGAAATCCTGCGGCCGTTGGTGCGTACGCGGCCGGTGGAGGCGCCAATGTCCACGGCCATCACGACGCGTACGAACAAGGACACCGCCATCGGCTACCTGCTGTGGGTCGGGTGTTTTTTCGGCTTTTGTGGCTTGCACCGGATCTACTCGGGCCGGATCGTCAGCGGGTTGATCTGGTTCTTCACCGGCGGATTGTGCGGGGTCGGCCAGATCATCGACCTGTTCTTGTTGCCGCGCATGATCCAGGACTACAACGCGGGTCGCGACGTCTGGTAAGGCGGGAATAGGGCGGCCCCGGGCGCGTAGGCGCGTCCGGAGGTCCTATGCGCTCGATCCTGCCCCTCGTGTTCGCCGTCGCCTGCGCCAAGCCCGACTCGGAGTCGGCTGCTCCAGCGCCGTCGGACACCGACACCGACACCGACACGGACACCGACACCGATACGGACACCGACACCGACGCGGACACCGAGCCTGACGTGACGTCGTACGCGTGGTCGGCGGAGTGGGTCGGGGACGTCGTCGCGCGCGCGTGGATGGACCGCACCGTAGCCACCGACGGCACCGAGCGGCTGGTCGGGGTGTCCGAGCTCGACTTCCGGCCTTTCGGGTACGAGCTCGTGTGGCGGATCACCGAGGACGTCACGCTGGACCCGGACGGCGTGCCCGTCACGTGGCGGCAGGACCACCAACACACCGAGTGGGCGACGACGTTCGCGTACACGTACGTGTACGACGCCGCGACGCGCTCGGTGTCGACGACGCACTTCGATCACGGCGGGCAATGGGTGGTCCCGGGGGACGGGCCGGTGCTGATGGTGCCGTACCCGACCGACGCCTTGTTCGCGGGCCCGGCCACGTCGCCGGTCGCGGGGACTGTGTTGCATCGGTTGCTGTCGCACGGCGTCGACATCGACCTGTTCTTGCCGTACTACGGGATCGCGGCTGAGATCCCGGCCGAGCCGGCGCCGTCGTGCGGCTACCTCAGCGGGGACCAGTACTGCTGGGACGAGGACGGCGTGGTCGACAGCTACACGCCGGCTTACCTCGGGCTGGTCGTCGTGCCGGGCGAGCGGCCGGATCTCGACGCGTTCGCGGGCCCACCCGCTACAGTCGTCGTCGATACGCCGGACTGCACGTTGCCGGAGGTGGGGGCGCGCCACCGCACGTTCGTGGTGACGTCGGCGGACGGGACGGAGATCGCGGGTCGCCTGGTGCTGCCGGAGGGTGCGGGTCCGTTCCCCACGGTGACCCTCAATTCTGGCACGGCCGGCACCGACCGGACGGGCGCCTACAACGGGCTCGGGGTGTGGGACTGCGTCGCGGCGCACCTGACGGCCCAAGGCATCGCGGTGGCGTCGTACGACGACCGCGGGTGGGGGGCGAGCGGCGGGGAGATCTCGGACTCGTTCGTGGGGCGCGACGAAGACGCCGCGGCGGTCGCGGCGCACGTCGCGGCCGAGCCCGAGGTGGGGTGGCTCGCCATGGTCGGGCACAGCGAGGGGGTGGCGCACGCGTGCGGGGCGCAGCCGCTGGTCCCCGAGGTCGACGGGTTGATCCTCGCGAGCGGCATCGCGGGCACCGGCGGGGACGTGTTGCCGGAGCAGAGCGGCGCCTGGTTCACGGCGGTCGGGGCCGATCCTGCGACCGTCGCCTCCTACGTCGGGCAGAGCGAGGAGCTCGTCGCGGACATCCTCGCCGGGGACTACGACGGGATGCTCGTTAGCGGGTACCCGGTCGACACGTTCTGGAAGGACCTGCTGGAAATGAACGGCGTCGAACGTGCGCTCGCGACCGCGGGGCCGGTGCTGGTCGTGCAGGGGGGCATGGACTGGCAGGTGCCGCAGCACCACGGCGAGGAGCTGCACGCGGCGCTGGTGGGGGCGGGCCGCGACGCGGAGCTGATGCTCGATCCTACGCTGGGGCACTTGCTGCAGCCGGCGGTCGGCGGGGCGATGTTGGGGACGGAGTACGGCCTGCCGTGGGCGTTCGACCCCGCGCTGCTCGACGCGATCGCGGGGTGGATCCACGACCACGCTGGGTGAGCGTGATACGGGCCGTCGGAGGTCGCGTCCGCGCTGACTTCTGTGGGTGATCCGTCGGTTTGTTTGGTCCGTGCGGGCCGCAGTGGAGCGCGCGTGCCTGCTTCGTCGCCATCGCCTGTGCACCCGTCATTGGTCCGCTTGTTCGGCGCCGCCGACGCGGACCTCGTCGCGCCCCACCTGGCGCCGTTCGCGTGGTCGGCGGGTGACGTCGTGGTGGAGGAGGGCGCGCCCCAGCCGTGGTTGTACGCGCTGCTCGACGGCGCCGTCGCCGTGCGGGTGGGTGACGAGGTGGTCGCGGATGTAGCGGCGCCCGCGCTGCTCGGTGAGGTCGGCTTCGCGGACGGCGGACCGGCGTCGGCTACCGTGATCGCGACGGCGGCGTGCGTGGGGGGGCGGGTGTCGCGGATGGAGCTGTCGTCGTTGATCGGGGCGAACCCGGAGGCTGCCGCTGCGATCGTGCACCACGCCAACGCCGCGCTCGCGTCGCGGCTGGTCGCCGCCGAGGGGGTGGCGGCGGGCGAGGCTCCGCGGGTCGGTCGTCGTGCGTGGCTCCGCGACGCGCTCGCTCGCGCGTTGGGGGCCGCGTGATTCAGGGTCATTTGAGGCGTTTCCCGCTGTTCGACGCGTTCACCGACGAGGAGGTGCGCCGCTTGGAGGCGGTGATGGTGGCCGAGCGGGTGCGCTCGGGCACGCTGCTGACCCGCGAGGGGGACCCCGCAGATGGGCCTGGCGCCGTGATCTTCTTGGTGCTCGCCGGCGAGGTGGTGGTGTGGCAGAAGGCGAGCGGGCGGGGGGCGCGCCACGGGCTCGGCTCGGGGTCGCTCATCGGCGTGGTGGCCGCTGCGGTCGACGCTCCGCGCACGGCGACGGCGCACGCCGGCCCTGGGTGCATGGTGGCGCGGCTCACCCGCGGCGACCTCGAGCAGCTGCGGCGGGGCGACCCGGTGGTGTTCGTGAAGCTGCAGGTCGCGCTCGGCGCGCAGATGGCGCGTGACCTGCGGGCGCTCGGCAAGCGGCTCGCTACGGGCCCGAGTGACGCGCGCGAGGGCGCGCGGTAGCCTCGGCGCGAGGGGGCTCGATGCACCGGGTGTTCAAGGTGAGCGTCGCTTCGGTCTACCGGCACTACGTCGCGAAGGTCGAGAAGAAGGGGCGCACCAAGGCGGAGCTCGACGAGGTGATCCGCTGGCTGACGGGCTTCGACCAGGCCGCGCTCGACGGGCACCTCGCGGCAGGGACCACCTTCGAGCAGTTCTTTGCCGTCGCGCAGCTCCACCCGAACGCTTCGAAGATCACCGGGGTGGTGTGCGGGGTGCGCGTCGAGCAGGTCGAGGACCCGCTGATGCAGAAGCTGCGGTACCTCGACAAGCTGGTCGACGAGCTGGCGAAGGGCAAGCCGATGCACAAGGTCTTGCGCGCTTGATGGCTCATGGGAGCGAGCTTGGGATGGTGCACCGCACGAGCGACGACGATGACGCGCTACCTCTGCTTTGAAGAGGCGATCTCGGACCGTCGGTGCGTGCATGGGTGGCGGTGCCCAGCCGAATCACGATCTGCCCCCCGGCGCCTCCGTCGCGCCCGTCGGCGTCGCGGAGCAATCGGCCTCGAACTTGCGTGGCCCAGGAGCAATCGCGCTTCGACTTGACAGCCGCCCGTGGGGGCGGTGGCGCCCCCCGCCGCTCGTACGAGCAAAGCTGCACGATCGGGGGCACGTGTTGCCCGGCTGGTCGAGCCGCGACCCGTCCGCGGTCGCGCTGTCAAGTTGAGGCGATTGCTCCAGGGACACGTACGTTCGCCTGCGTTGTTCCGCGACCACCCCTGACCCCCCGCGGCCCGCCACACCGGTGCTGCCTCGCTAGTGGGGTGGATCACGAGTTCGCGCCAGAAGTCTGCGCCCCATGCACTTCGACGGTTCGCTGGCATAGATCGCCCAACTTCGCGAGGATCTCGTCCGCCGTTTTCGTCCAGACGAAACGGCGCGGCTCCTTGCTGTTG